>NZ_PEMX01000017.1:0-108248 GCF_002759075.1 Pseudomonas sp. 382 | reverse complement strand
AATGACTATGTGATTTCTCGCATGGCCACTTGTGATGCTGATAATCTTTGTGACTATCAGTCCGTACTCACAAGCACCCACACGAATTGCTTGATTCGATTTGTTAAAGAGCGTTTGGTCAAGAGCGTTTCGTCTCAACCGAGGCGCGCATTCTACGCTTTCCTCAGAGCCTGTCAAGCGCTTATTTTGAAGTTTTTTGAAACCGCTTTCTTTTAAAAGCCTTCAACTTCAACAACTTACGCCTGCCTCGTTGCGTTCAACGCTGCGAGGAGGCGAATAATACGCGCTTTGAAATCAGAGTCAACACCTTGATCTGAAAAAACTTTAGATAGTCGTCTGCAGCGGCCTGGCAACTAAATGCATGCTGCACCGCTCTGTAGAGAATCCCACATTGGAGCGTAACGACCATGAGCGATGCGCAGAGCGAAAAGACCCCTGGCCTTTCGGCGGACGAAGAGAAGGAAGTCAGCCATAACCAGCCGCCGCGGGCTGCGGTACTGCACGAGATCATTCGATACCAGGGCGACCAGGAACTGGAGCGCACACTCGCTGCACTCTGGTGGTCTGCCCTTGCCGCCGGCCTGACCATGGGCCTGTCACTGATGGCCATGGGGCTGTTCTATGCACGGTTGCCCGAAGGCGGGAGCGCCCAGGTCATCGCCAGCATTGGCTACAGCGCCGGCTTTCTTGCGGTGATCCTGGCACGCCAGCAACTGTTTACCGAAAACACCCTCACCGCCGTGCTGCCGGTCATGACCACGCCAAGCCTGGCCAACCTCGGGCGCTTGCTGCGGCTGTGGGGAGTAGTGCTGCTCGGCAACCTGGCAGGCACCTTGCTGGTGGCCTGGGTAATGCTCGAACTGCCGATCTTCGACAGCAAGACCGACGTGGCCTTCCTCGAAGTCGGGCGCAAAGTCATGCAGAACGACATCAGCCAGATGTTCGCCAAAGGCATCGTTTCGGGTTGGATGATCGCCACAATGGTCTGGATGATCCCGTCCATGGAGCATGCCAAGATCTGGATCATCCTCATGATCACCTACCTGATGGCGCTGGGCGACTTCACCCATATCGTCGTTGGTTCGGTGGAAGTGTCCTACCTGGTGTGGGCGGGCGACGAAACCTGGCGCAGCTTCTGGCTGGAGTTCGCCTTGCCGACCCTGGCGGGCAATATCGTCGGCGGCAGTTTCATCTTTGCCCTGATCAGCCATGCTCAGGTGCGCAGCGACAGCGGCAAGCCGCCATCGCAGCTATTAAAAGACGAAGAGCGTCGACAAGGCCGGAATTGAACTCAGCGCGCCGCCAATGCCCGTTCGACCGCCCTGCCCCGCTGATGCGTGGGGTGCGGCTGCCACCAGTTCTGGCCCTCATGGGGAGAGTCGATACTTACCCGTTCGCCCATCTGAGGCGTGCTCAGGCGTACCTGGGCCGCCGCTGCCAGGGCGACAATACGTTCGAACGGCTCCTGCCATCCGTGGATTGAAAGGTCGAAGGTGCCGTTATGGATCGGCAGCATCCAGCGCCCGCGCAGGTCCAGATGTGCCTGCAGGCTTTGCTCTGGTTGCATGTGCACGTTGGGCCAGGCCACGTTGTAGGCACCGGTCTCGATCAATGTCAGGTCGAACGGCCCGAAGCGCTCGCCGATTTCGGCAAAACCCTTGAAGTAACCGGTATCACCGCTGAAGTAGACACGCGTCTGGTCGTCTATCAGCACCCAGGAAGCCCACAAGGTGCGGTTGCTGTCGAACAGGCCGCGCCCTGAAAAATGTTGCGCGGGCGTGGCGACGAAACGCACACCCTCGACTTCGGTTTCCTGCCACCAGTCCAGTTGCACCACCTTTGCCGCAGGCACTCCCCATTCGATCAGCAAGTCACCCACCCCGAGCGGCGCCAGAAAGCGCCCGGCACGCAGGGCCAGTCGGCGTATCGCCTGCTCATCCAGATGGTCGAAATGATCGTGGGACAGAATCACCGCCGTCAGCGGCGGCAACTCATCCAGCCCCAGCGGTGGCGCATGAAAGCGCAGCGGCCCGGCCCATTGCACCGGCGAGGCGCGTTCGGCAAACACCGGGTCGGTAATGAAGTAGCGACCGCGCAGCTTGAGCAATACCGTGGAGTGGCCCAGACGCCACAGGCTGTGGTCCGGTGCATCGAGCACCTGCTGGCGGGTCATCGGCTGCACGCTGATCGCGGTTGCCGGCCGGGTTTCCGGCGGCTTGCGCAGAAAAAGGTACTTGAGGCCGATGCGCAGCTTCTTCAGCACGCCATCCTGCGGCAGGCTGGCCTGGTTGTGAAAACGTCCGTCCCGCTGTGGCGCCGGTTGGTCGCCAGGATTAGCCATGGGAGCCATGAGCAGCAGCACTCCAAGCAAGAGGAAAGGCTTCATGTTACCCCACTGGGATCACATCAACCGTGAATTGGCTTGTAAGGTCATTTTTCGTCGATGAAACACTGTTCGACAATATTCACGTGAGTTATGCGATAAACGGCACCCCAGCAGAAGAACAACGACCATGACGGACAATCGCAGCGGCAAGGGACTTTCTTTCGTCAAACGCATCTACCTGCCGCGTGTCATCGGCCTGGGGATCGGCCTGTTCAGCGTAGCCGCCGGCGTGGCACCGCTGGCACCACCGACCTGGGCCTGGGCGCTGCTACTGTTCAACGGTCTGCTCTGGCCCCATGTCGCCTATCAATGGGCAACACGTTCGGCAGCCCCTTATCAGGCCGAACAACGCAACCTGCTGCTGGACTCGCTGCTGGGTGGCTTCTGGACCGCGGCCATGCACTTCAACCCGCTGCCAACCGTGACCGTGCTGTCGATGATGACCATGAACAACGTGGCCGCAGGCGGCAAGCGCCTGATCGTTCGCGGGGCAATCGCGCAGCTGGCCGGCATGCTGCTGGGTAGCGCATTGCTGGGCACCGGGCTACAGCTGAACGCCACGGCGCTGCAGATCTACGCCTGCCTGCCAATGCTGACCCTCTACCCGTTGGCGCTGGGGTGGGTCTGCTACCGCCTGGCGATCAAGCTGGGAGAGCACAAGCGTCGCCTCAGCGCCCTGAGCCTGACTGACAGCCTGACCGGCCTGCTCAATCATGGCGCCTGGAAAGACCTGCTGCTGCTCAGGTTCCAGGCCTGCCGGCAACAACCGTCCGCTGCCGTGATCGCACTCATCGACATCGATCACTTCAAGACCATCAACGACACCTTCGGCCATGTGGTCGGTGATTGTGTGCTGCGCCAGATGAGCGAGGCGCTCAAGCGCACCCTTCGCGAATCCGACCAAGCCGGGCGTTACGGCGGCGACGAGTTCTGCGTGATCCTGCCCGACGCCAGCGAGGCCCAGGCCTGCCAGGCCATGGAGCGTTTGCGTGAGCACGTCGCCAGCTACCGCAACCCACAGCTGCCGCACCTGCGCATCAGCTTGAGCATCGGCCTGGCGGCTTTCCACGCCGACCTGCAGTCCGCCGAGCACTGGCTGGAGCAGGCCGACAAGGCACTGTACAGCGCCAAGCGCCGCGGGCGCGACCAGATCAATTTCGCCCAAGGCGAGGCCACCGCGCTCAGGCTGGCCTATCCTGACTGAGCCTCCTTGCTGATTGCCCGGCTGGGAGTTGCAGTCAACAAGGAGTCGTTTGCGCATGGCCAGGACCGCCAGCCCTCTCCCTCACCTTCACGTCCGTCGTCTGATCGGCTTTTTCTGCGTGGTGTTCGGCGTCGTCTGCCTGATCACCCTTGGCGCACTGTTCAACATCGCGTCCACCCTCGACCAGCAGGAAAAACAACGCAGCGCTTTCCATGCCAGCCAGACGCTGGAACAACGCCTGCTGGCCTCACGGCAGTTTCTGTCCAGCTACGCCGTGTGGGACGCTGCCTTCGAGCACCTGGCAGGCAAGGTCGACTGGCAGTGGGCCTATGAAGAAAAGAACGTTGGCGAATCGCTGTACAGTGCCAGCGGCTACGAAGGTGTGTTCGTGGTCGATGACCAGCACACCAGCTACGCGCTGTTCAAAGGTGCGCCTACCGAGGCAGCTGCCGGCAGTTTCATCGATGCGCCCCTGCCTGAAATCATCGCGGCCGCGCGCTCAGCCGCCAGCGCCCGCGGGCAGGTCAACCGTTTCGTCCTGTTCAACAACTGGCCGGCGATCCTCAGTGCTGCCGCCGTGCGCCCGGACAAGGACGTCACCGCCGCAGAGGTGAGCCAGGCACCGGTCATGCTGTTCATCGACCAACTGACCGAAGCCAAGCTCGCGCGCCTGGGCGAAGTGGCTGGGCTTGCGCGCATGCATATAGAAAAGAACGAGGAGCCCGAGCCCGGTCGCCAGCAGATTGCCTTGGGCGACACCGGTTATCGCCTGGCCTGGACCAGCCCGATGCCCGGTCGGCAGCTGCTCTGGGCCGTATTGCCGCCCTTGCTCTGCGCGCTGCTGATACTGGGCGTGGTGATGCTCTATCTGTTTCGTCTGGCGTTGCGCAACGCCCGCGTCATCGACCTCAGCCTGCAGCACCTGCAAACGAGCAATCAGGCTCTGGAGGCCAGCGAGCAACGTTTTCGCGCAGTAGCCGAGGCCAGCTCCGACTGGATCTGGGAAACCGACCGACAGCAACGGCTCACCTACCTTTCCCAGCGTTTCGTCAGTGTTACCGGCGACCCGGTCGAGACATGGCTTGGCCAACCCCTCAATCAACTGCTCAGCTGCGAAACCACGCCGTTATCAGCCTGGCTGGATGGGCAGATCGAGGCAGACTCGGAACAACCGTCCAACCTGCGTTGCGCCTACCACGACCACAACGGCCTGAGCCGCTACTGCCGCATATCGGCACGGGCCATCCAGCTCGACGGCAAGCCCGTCGGCTTTCGCGGTACGGCCAGCGATATTACCGACGAAGTCGAGGCCCACGCGCGCATCCAGCACCTGTCGCTGCACGACCCACTGACCGGCCTGGCCAATCGCAACAAGCTGGCCAGGCACCTCGAACAGGCGCTGTTGCGCGGCAGCGACTCACCGCCGCTGACCTTGCTGCTGCTCGACCTGGACAACTTCAAGCCGATCAACGACTCCCTCGGGCATAGCGCAGGTGATACCGTGCTGCAGGAAGTGGCCGCACGCCTGCGCGACACCACACGCGACGTGGACCTGGTGGCCCGCCTGGGCGGTGATGAGTTCGTCCTGGTACTGCAAGGCCTGGATAACCGCAGCGAAATCGACCGCCTCTGCCGGCGCCTGATCGAACTGCTGCAGCAACCCATTGCGTTTGAAAACCAGCAACTGGACATTGGTGTCAGCATCGGCATTGCCCAGACGCGCGAGCCGGGCTTCGATGCTGGCGAGCTGATCCGCTGCGCCGATATCGCCCTGTACCAGGCCAAGGTCGACGGCAAGGGCACTTGGCGCTACTTCGCTGCCGCGATGAACCAGCAGATCCAGTACCGCCGCCAGCTGGAAAACGATTTGCGCCGCGCCCTGAAGAACAACGAGCTCGTCCTCCACTACCAGCCACGCTATCGCCTGAGCGATTTGCGCATCGTCTCGGTCGAGGCCTTGCTGCGCTGGCAGCACCCGCAGGAAGGCCTGCTCGCGCCGGATACCTTCATCCCGTTGGCCGAGCAAAGCGGCCTGATCGTTGCCCTCGGCCGCTGGGTGCTGAGCGAGGCCTGTCGCAGCGCCCGCGACTGGCCCGCCCCTCTGCTGGTTTCAGTAAACCTGTCACCTGCGCAATTCATGCGCAGTGACGTGGTCGCCGACATGCGCGAAATCCTCTTGCAAACCGGCTTTCCTGCTCAGCGGCTCGAGCTGGAAATTACCGAGAATGTGATGCTCAACAACATCGAAGGCGCCCTGGGCACCATGCTCGCGCTCAAGGAACTGGGCGTACGACTGAACATGGATGATTTCGGCACCGGCTATTCCTCGCTGGGCTACCTGCGGACCTACCCGTTCGACAGCATCAAGATCGACAAGCGTTTCATCGCCGGCCTGGCCAACAACACGGGAAGCGACCGCGCCGTGGTACAGGCGATCATCAACCTGGGTGAGGCGATGGGGCTGACGGTGACGGCCGAGGGCGTGGAGACCGAGCAACAATTGCTGGCACTGCAGAACGACCGCTGCCATGAAGTGCAGGGCTTTTACCTGAGCCGGCCTCTGGACAAGGCCAGCTTCGAGCGATTGTTGCAGCTGGAGCCCGGCAGGGCCGCAAACGCCTCTTGAACCGCGGCTCAGCGCAGCGAGCGCTCAGCCACGATTTCCGGAAGGTCACTGCGCCGAAGGTAGATGCGCAACGGCTCGCCAATGTTCAGCCGGTCGTCCACATGCTGCTCCAGCAACAGTGCCAGACGCTCCCGGCACAGCGCCATGCGCGCGTCCTGTTGCGGCCGCCAGACGAACTCGCTGCAGGGGGTGATGCTGTCATCCGCCACGTCCATGCCGAACGCGTCCTCGGAAAACCGCACGATATGGATGCCGCGCTTGCGATGAAAGCCGACAAAACCATTGAGCTGGTCGGCAGCGCTGCAGATGTCTTGGGAAGTGATGGCCATGACGTAACCTCGCAAATGAACGGAAGTGACGCACGCCAGGCAGGTAACGGCCGCCTCTGATGGGCGACGCGCAGTGGGCAGCCTAGCTCATGGGCTCATGGTTGTACCAAGGTTTTCGTTGCCCGGCAGCGGGTCGACCTGCGACGCCAGCAGCCCGCCCAGCCAGCCCATGAAAGCCTGGACACGACGTGGTACATGGCGTTGCCGGGCATACAACAAGGACACCGGCATGGCCTGTGCCTGCCAGCCGTGCATGACCTGTACCAACTCGCCGCTTGCCAGGTGATGCGCGACACCCACTGCGGGCACCTGGATCAAGCCAAGGCCCGCCAGGCATGCTGCCGAATAGGCCTCGGCGTTATTGACCGTGACCGCGCCGCCCATGGGCTGAAAGCACACCTGGCCATCCTGCACATATTCAAAACCGGCACTGCGCGCACCCAGGTTGCGCACATAGTGAACCAGGCGGTGCCCGGCCAGGTCTTCCAGGCGCTGCGGCACCCCGCAACGGGCAAGGTAGGCGGGGCTGGCGCAATTACGCATGCTCAACTGGCCGACAGGCCGCGCCACGACATCCAGGTCGCTCAGCGCACCGATGCGCATCACACAGTCGAACCCTTCACGCAGCAGGTCAACCTGTCGATCGGTGCAACTGATCTCCACCTCCAGTTTGGGAAACCGTGACAAGAACTGCGGCAAGGCTGGAATGATCACCCGGCGGGCCATCATGGTCGGCATGTCGATCCGCAGGCAGCCTGCCAGCTCGGCATCATCGGCACGGAACAGGCTCTCGATCTCGTCCATGCCCGACAGCAAATCCTTGCTGCGCTCATACAGCAGAACACCGTCCTGGGTCGCCTGGACGCGCCGCGTGGTGCGGTTGAACAGGCGCGTGCCGAGTAATTGCTCAAGCGCCCTGACCTGCTCGGATACCGTAGAGCGTGGCAGGCCGAGGCTGTCTGCCGCCAGGGTGAAACTGCTCAATTCGCTGACCCGAACGAACGTGCGCAGCAGTTCCAGCTTGTTCATCTTCACCCCGACTATTCGAAACACACGAACAGTATTTCCGATTCTGCTGGATTTAACAGCCGTAACGCGATCAATAACCTGTCCCTCATCCACCACCCAAGAGGGATACGACATGACTCGCAAGATCGCTCTGATCACTGGCGCCAGCCGTGGCCTGGGCCGCAATGCCGCCGAGCATCTGGCTGCACGCGGTATCGACATCATCGGCACCTACCACAGCAAGGCTGACGAGGCCCAGCAGGTGGCCAAGGCCCTCGAGGCGGCTGGCGCCAAGGCTGTCATGCTGCAACTGGACGTCGCCGACTGCAGCAGCTTCGCCAGCTTTGCCGAACGCCTGGGCACGACCTTGCAGCAACGTTTCGGCCGTGAGCGCTTCGATTTCCTGGTGAACAACGCCGGTATCGGCCTGAATGTGCCGTTCAGCGAAACCACCGAGGCGCAGTTCGACCAGTTGCTGAACATTCAGCTCAAAGGGCCATTCTTCCTCACCCAACGGCTGCTGCCGTTGCTGGTCGATGGCGGGCGAATCGTCAATGTGTCATCCGGGCTCGCGCGTTTTGCACTGCCCGGGTATGCCGCCTATGCGGCAATGAAAGGCGCGATGGAGGTATTGACCCGGTATCAGGCCAAGGAACTCGGGGCACGCGGCATTCGGGTCAATATCCTCGCGCCGGGGGCGATCGAGACTGACTTTGGTGGCGGTGTTGTGCGCGACAACCAGCAGGTCAATGATTTCATTGCCGGTAACACTGCGCTGGGGCGGGTCGGATTGCCCGATGATATCGGCGCCGCCATCGCACTGTTGCTTGAAGAGGGCAATGGCTGGATTACCGGGCAGCGGCTGGAAGTGTCTGGCGGGATGTTCCTTTAAAGCAGAAATTCTGGGGCTGCAAAGCAGCCCCCTGACCATCACTGTTCTATCTGATCCTCATGCACCTGGACGCTGGCGGTCATCCCCGCGCTCAGGTGCACGCCTTCGGGAATCTGGTCCAGCCTGATCCGCACCGGTATGCGCTGCGCCAGCCGCACCCAGTTGAAGGTTGGTTCCACCACCGGCAGCAGCTGGCTGTCCGGGTTGCTGTTGCTGTCGGTGATACCACGGCTGATGCTCTCCACATGGCCCTGCATGGCATTGCCTGCGCCCATCAGCCAGACCTTGACCTCGTCGCCAACCCGAATGCGCGGCAGCTTGGTCTCCTCGAAATAGGCCTGGATGTAGAACGTCGAATCATCCACCAGGGCCATCACCGATTGGCCGGTATTGACATAGTTGCCCTCGGCCAGGCGCAGGTTGGTGATATGCCCGCTACGCGGCGCCCGCACTTCGCTGCGCGCCAGGTTGATCTTCGCCACCTGCAACTGGGCCTGAGCCTCGTGCAGTTCACCACGGGCTACGGCGGCGTTGATCTGGGCGTTTTCGCGCAGCTCGGCACTGATCGCCTCCGGGCCCAAGGCCGTACGCCGCGCCGCTTCACGTTCACGCAGGTGCAACTGCTGAGCGCGGGTTTCAGCCACCGCGCTGGCCTGGTCGAAGGCGGCCTGGAAGCGCTCGCGATCAATGCTCATCAACAGGTCGCCCGCCTTGACCTGCTGATTGTCCTGCACCTTGAGCTCACGCACCCATCCAGACACATCCGGGGCGATCACCACCACATCGGCGCGCACCCTGGCATCACGCGTCCACGGCGTGAGCATGTAGTACTGCCAGAGCTTGAAACCGGCCAGAACGGCAATAGCGACCACGCACAAGGTCACCAGGACACGGACGACAGCACGCATCGAATCACTCCTTACAAAGGCCCCAGCAGGCGAACCACCAGGAACAGCACACAAACGAACAACGCCGTGTCGAACAGCGCTTCATGCCAGATCCAGCGCCCCAACGGTGTGGCCTGCACCAGCAGACGCAGCACGCCGGTCAGCGCCAGCGCCATCAGCACGTAAATCAGGAACGGGCTGAGCAGCACACCACCCAGCTCCCACTCACGCAAGCCCATGCTCATCCTCCTGCGAACGGCACCATTTCCCCCAGCTCTTCTGCAACTGCAGCACCGCACCTTGGGCAAGGCGCAACGGGTCACTGGCCGGCGCTCGTTGCAAAGCCGCTATGAACTGCTCGCTGGCCGCATCCAGGCGCCGCTCGCGGCCAACCGCCGGGCCGGTGGCCAGTGCCGCCTCGACCTGCTGCAGGTACTCGCGCTCGGCAGCCCCCAACGGCACCTGGGCCACCGCCAGGCACATGCGCAGATGCACCAGTTCGTCACCGATATCCAGCCCATGCAAACCGTCATCCCAACGCTTGCGCCCGGTAGCCGGCAATTCGCTGGCATGCCGGGCCAATTGCATCAGTCGGTCGGCCATGCGCCCGCCAAACCAACTGTCGGCACCGCGCAGATCGCGCCGGGTCAGGCGCACCAGGTCATTCTGGGTCGCAGCGCGCAGGCGCCGGCCAAGCCAGGCCGGGTGGCGGAACACCAGCAGGCGGAACGCCAACACGGCGGCGCCCACGCCCACCAACATGGCCAGGGCGCTGTTGAGCATGGTCGCCACCCCGAAGGTCATGGCATTGAGCGGTGATACCAGCACGATGAAGTGCAGGCAATAAGAGGTCGCGGTGGCACCGGTACGCGGATGGGCCATGCCCAGCGCACCAAAGAACAGCGGCACGCCCATGCCCAGGCAGAGCATGGCGAAGCTACTCCACTGCGGCAGGATGATCTGCCCGACCAGGAAGGCCGTCGGGATCGCCAGGAAGATGCCGCGCAAGAAGCTCAGACCGATCTGTGCGCCATTCTCGCGGCTGGCGAACAGGCTGCAGACCACGCAGGTCAGCACCAGGCCGCCCGGCGCCGACGGCCAGGCAGTGGCCAGCCAGAAGCTGCTCATGACCAGGAAGGCCAAGGCACTGCGTGAACCGAACAACAAAGCCAGCGACCAGTCGCGGTGCGCCGCCAGGCCCTGGGCGACATCCTTCGGCGCCCTGCCCGCCTCGACATCGTCCAAGGCCTGGGTAGCGGCCATGGCGAAGTCCAGCAACAGGGCCATGCGTGCCAGGCAGAAGTGCTCGGCAGAGCTGATCTGCTCGTCATGCGCGGCGTCCCAGATGCGCTGGCGCAACACCAGAAGGCTCGGCTGATCAGGTTTGACCAGCAGGGCCCGCAGCTCTTCGAGCCAAGGACCGAGGTGCGCGGTTTCGCGCTCGTCCAGCTGCCGCCACTGCCGACGGACCGAGCGTGAAATGCGCAGCAGCACCATGAGCTTCTGGCTCAACCCGCGAATGGCCTTGGCCCGCAGCCGGCCGCGCGGGCCCTCGAACCAGGCGTGCTCACGCTGGGTATCGATGGCGACTATACGGCCGAGGCTGTCCAGCAACCCTTTGCGCGCTTCATCCTCGCCGCCGAGCATGGCGCTTGCTGCCTGCAGGCCATTCTGCCAGGCCTGACGGGCCTGCCCGGCGAGCTGCTGCTCGACCCGCATGGGCCAGATCAGCGCACTGCTGGCCGTGGCGCAGAAAATACCCAGGCAGATTTCGGTGCAACGTGCCACCGCCTGGTCGAACACCTGCAAGGGATGACTGATGGCAGGCAAGGCGATGATGGCGGCGGTATAGCCCGCCAGCACGAATGAATAGGCCCAGGCGCTGCGCAGCTGTGTGGAGGCCGCGGTGCACAGGGCCAGCCACAACGCCAGGGTGATCAGGAACAGCCAGGGGGCCTGGGCGAACAGGCCGATGAACACCACCGACATCAGCGTGCCGACCAGGGTACCCGCCAGCCGCGCCAGACCCTTCTGCACCACCATCCCGGACAACGGTTGGGCGACGATGAATGCGGTCATCAATGCCCAGGACGGTTGCTCCAGCCCCCAGCGCATGGCCAGCCACAGTGCCAGGCCCGCACCTAGCAGGGTCTTGATGGCGAATTTGATGGCAAGGCTGCTGGGTGCGAAAAGGGCCTGGAAGGTGATGGGCACGTAACGGACCTTGTGAGGGTGTATTGATAAACGATAGACAATGCAGCGAAGGATACTCACGAGACGATTAATTAGCTAGCTAATCATCTTTAACGACAAAAACGCAGGCAAAAAAAAAGGCGACCGAAGTCGCCCTAAATGCCTTGCGTGCTCGTGGATCCGGAAGGTCAGCGCGGCTTGCGCTTCTGTGCGTCCTTCCAGATGAAAATGCCCAGACCGGCAAAGAATGCAAACATCAACCCGACCGTTACCACGCCCGCGATAACCACATTGTCGAAGAACATGCTGGCCTCCCGATTCGTTTGCCGTTGTCCGATGGATGCAAGGTAACGAATACGGCGGCGGGGAAAATTGATCAGGGTCAATGCTGCCCGGGACCGGGCACGCGAGGCGGGTGCAGGCTTGACCTGCGTCAAGTTTCAGCGCTTCTTGGGCTTGCCCTTGGGCTTCTTTTTCTTCGTGGTGGCAAGCGGCATGGCCTGCTCGAATGCCTGGCGCACTTCGTTCAGGCGTTTTTCCTTGAGGTCATGGATGCGCTTGGCGCGCTCGGCATCGAAGTCGATGAGGTTGTCTTGGCTCATGGGTGGGCTCGACGATCTACAGAGACTTGCATCATGAAGCCAGGCGCTGGCCGTGACCAGCCCCGCGTCAGACTTCTATATCGACCAGCAGGCCCTGGCGCGGATGGTCACCGATCAATGGCGCCACCGGCACGGTGTTGTCGGCGTTGACTTCATCGCCCGGGACGGCGCTGTAGCGCTCCTCATCACCCTTGTTGTTGCGCCGCTGCTGGCGGCGCTGCTCTTCACGCAGGAGCAAGGCTTGCTCCTGGGGATCGCGCTGCTGCTTGAGGTCGATGGCGCTTTCGTTGGGCGAAGGCTGCACAGGCACCACCGGCTTGATGTCGGGGGTCTGTTTGACCGGGTCATGTTGCGAGGTCACGGGGGCAGCACTGAGCGGGATGATCGGTGGCAGCATGGAAATTCTCCTGTGCCCACTGTATCGGCCATCCGTTAGCCAGCTTGAGCGTCAAAGGTGAGGACGTGCGGCCACAACAGCCGCACCTTGCCAGTATAGATCGCCGTTATTCGGCTTCATCCTCAGGGTCATCGTCGGCTGGCGGGCTGGCTTCGCTCCAGGGCCGCCTGTAGACCTGTTGCCAGACCGCATCCATATGCTCGCGTAGCACCTGGGGTGCGTTCTTCAACGAAGCGCTGTCTTCACGCTCGCCGCCAACCGGCTCTTCACCTGCCGGGGTGATCAGCGACTGGCCAGTGATGGTGTAGGCGTTCTGCCCTTCGCGCATCTCGATGGCGATGTCATGCGGGTCGATGCCGCCACCACAGAAGGCGTGGCTGGCCACGGTCACTTCGGCGACGCCGTCCTTGTTCAAGTCACTGACATCACTGACATCGGTATAGAAGTCGACATCCAGGTCCAGCCCTGGGCAGGTGGTTTCCTGCTCGATCTGCCAACGCGGCTTGAACGCGTCATCCTCGGCGGTGCGACCATACAGGGTGGCCTTCAGCACCACCTTGTCGACCTCCTGCTCGGACTCGGCATCGACTGCCTGGCCATCGCTGCGGCTAAGTACCAGCAGCCCTTCGCCGTCGCGATCGCGGAAGTGCACGCTCTTGATTGGCGTCTGCACGCCCAGTACTTCGAGCTGCTCGACGGGGATCGCAGGCAAGGTTTCGAAATTTTTCTGCTCACAGGCGGCCAGCAGCAAGCTACCTATGGCCATGGAAGTGTGCAACCAGCGGTGCTTGAGCGGCATATCGGTGCGTAGCCCTCGTCAGCAAGACGGTATTCTGCAATGAAACAGCTAGACTCATGGACTTCTGGTCTATGGTCCGCCCGGCCTATCCGTTAACATAGCCGGCTTTTTCATCGCGGGAGTTCAGGCAGTATGGCGCAGCAGTATCAACCGGGGCAACGCTGGATCAGCGACAGTGAAGCGGAGCTTGGCCTGGGGACCATCCTGGCGCAGGATGGCCGCCTGTTGACCGTGCTCTACCCGGCCACTGGCGACACCCGCCAGTATTCCCTGCGCAATGCGCCGCTGACCCGCGTGCGGTTCTCTCCGGGTGACCAGATCACCCACTTCGAAGGCTGGAAGCTGACCGTGCGCGAGGTCGAGGACATCGACGGGCTGATGGTCTACCACGGCCTGGATGCCCAGAACCAGGCGCGCACCCTGCCAGAAACCCAGCTGTCGAACTTCATCCAGTTCCGCCTGGCCAGCGACCGCCTGTTCGCCGGGCAGATCGACCCGCTGTCGTGGTTCAGCCTGCGCTACAACACCCTGCACCACACCAGCAAGCAGATGCAGTCGTCGCTTTGGGGCCTGGGCGGTTGCCGTGCGCAACCGATCGCCCACCAGCTGCACATCGCCCGCGAAGTCGCCGACCGCAGCGCCCCGCGTGTATTGCTGGCCGACGAAGTGGGCCTGGGCAAGACCATCGAAGCCGGCCTGGTGATTCACCGCCAGCTGCTGTCGGGCCGCGCCAGTCGCGTGCTGATCCTGGTCCCGGAAAACCTCCAGCATCAGTGGCTGGTGGAAATGCGCCGGCGCTTCAACCTGCAGGTCGCCCTGTTCGACGCCGAACGCTTCATCGAAAGCGACGCCAGCAACCCGTTCGAGGATGCCCAGCTGGCGCTGGTCGCCCTGGAATGGCTGGTCGATGACGAAAAGGCCCAGGACGCGCTGTTCGCCGCGGGCTGGGACCTGATGGTGGTCGATGAGGCGCACCACCTGGTGTGGCACGAAGATCAGGTCAGCGCTGAGTACGGCCTGGTCGAGCAACTGGCGCAAGTCATCCCAGGCGTGCTGCTGCTGACTGCCACCCCCGAACAGCTCGGCCAGGACAGCCACTTCGCCCGTCTGCGCCTGCTCGACCCCAACCGTTTCCACGACCTCGCGGCGTTCCGCGCCGAGAGTGAAAATTACCGCCCGGTGGCAGAAGCCGTGCAAGAGCTGCTTGAAGAAGGCCGCCTGTCACCCAAGGCCCATGCCACCATCCAAGGTTTCCTCGGCGCCGAAGGCGAAGCCTTGCTGGCTGCAGTCAATGATGGCGATACCCAGGCCAGTGCCCGCCTGATCCGCGAACTGCTCGACCGCCACGGCACCGGTCGCGTGCTGTTCCGCAACACCCGTGCGGCCGTCCAGGGCTTCCCCGAGCGCCAGCTGCACCCTTATCCCCTGGGCAATCCCGCGCAATACCAGGACCTGCCCGCCGGCGAACACGCGGAGCTGTACCCGGAAGTGGCCTTCCAGGCCCAGGGTGACGTCAGCGATGACGAACGCTGGTGGCGCTTCGACCCACGAGTCGACTGGCTGATCGACACGCTGAAGATGCTCAAGCGCACCAAGGTCCTGGTGATCTGCGCCCACGCCGAAACCGCCATGGACCTGGAAGACGCCCTGCGCGTGCGCTCCGGCATCCCGGCCACGGTGTTCCACGAAGGCATGAGCATCCTCGAACGCGACCGCGCCGCCGCCTACTTCGCTGACGAGGAGTTCGGCGCCCAGGTGCTGATCTGCTCCGAGATCGGCAGTGAAGGCCGTAACTTCCAGTTCGCCCATCACCTGGTGATGTTCGACCTGCCAGCCCACCCGGACCTGCTCGAACAGCGTATCGGCCGCCTCGACCGGATCGGCCAGAAGCACACCATCGAACTGCACATCCCGTACCTGCAGGACAGCCCGCAGGAGCGCCTGTTCCAGTGGTACCACGAGGGCCTGAACGCCTTCCTCAATACCTGCCCGACCGGCAACGCCCTGCAGCACCAGTTCGGCCCGCGCCTGTTGCCGATGCTCGAAGGCGGCGATGCCAAGGCCTGGACTGCGCTGGTCAGCGAAGCGCGCGCCGAGCGCGAGCGCCTCGAGGCAGAGCTGCACAGCGGCCGTGACCGCCTGCTGGAGCTCAACTCCGGTGGTGCTGGTGAAGGCCAGGCACTGGTCGAGGCGATCCTTGAACAAGACGATCAATTCGCCCTGCCGATCTACATGGAAACCCTGTTCGACGCCTTCGGCATCGACAGCGAAGACCATTCGGAAAACGCCCTCATCCTCAAGCCGAGCGAAAAGATGCTCGACGCCAGCTTTCCGCTGGGCGACGACGAAGGCGTGACCATTACCTACGACCGCGCCCAGGCGCTGTCGCGGGAAGACATGCAGTTCCTGACCTGGGAGCACCCGATGGTGCAGGGCGGCATGGACCTGGTGCTGTCCGGTTCGATGGGCAACACTGCGGTCGCGCTGATCAAGAACAAGGCACTCAAGCCGGGTACCGTGCTGCTCGAACTGCTGTTCGTCAGCGAGGTGGTGGCGCCCCGCAGCCTGCAACTGGGCCGCTACCTGCCGCCGGCAGCACTGCGCTGCCTGCTCGATGCCAACGGCAACGACCTGGCTTCGCGGGTGGCGTTCGAAACCCTCAACGACCAGCTAGAAAGCGTGCCACGGGCCAGCGCCAACAAGTTCGTCCAGGCCCAGCGTGACGTGCTGGCCAAGCGCATCAGCGGCGGTGAAGCCAAGGTCCTGCCAGTGCATGTCGAGCGTGTGGCCGAAGCCCAGCGCCGCCTGGCCGCCGAAGCCGATGAAGAGCTGGCACGCCTGACTGCCCTGCAAGCTGTCAACCCGAGCGTGCGTGACAGCGAGATCGAAGCGCTGCGCAAGCAGCGTGAACAAGGCCTGGCGATGCTCGACAAGGCGGCGTTGCGCCTGGAGGCCATTCGCGTACTGGTCGCTGGCTGATCCTCCTGTCATATAACTGGGGCCGCTTCGCGCCCCTTTCGTGACACAAGGCCGCTCCTGCAGGAAACCGCAATCACCTGTAGGAGCGGCTTTGTGTCACGAAAGGGGCGCAAAGCGGCCCCAGTTCGTTATGCCAACTGGCTATCAACGACAGAACCAAATGGTTGAAGTCAAAGTGCCACTAGCCAGGAAGGTTCTACGACCTGTTTCTATACTTCCCCCTGAACAGTCTCCACAGCGCTTGAACGGAGACGAGTGGAAACTCGAGCAAAGGGCAAGCAATGGAATGGCTGGGGCTGCAACTGTTCACCGAACTGCCGACAACCGGGCGCATCGTCATCGACTGCCGCCATGAACCGCTGCTGATCCTGATTGCCTTCGCCGTGGCCAGCGCAGCCTGCTTTGCCACCCTCGACATGGCCGAGCGCCAATCCCATAGCGAACAGCGCGCAGCACAGCGGCAGTGGCGCATGCTCGGTGCCTGCTGCCTGGCCGGCGGCATCTGGGCCATGCATTTCATCAGCATGCTCGCCTTCCAGGCCCCGCTGGAAATGCACTACGACGTTTCGCTGACCGGCCTGTCACTGCTGATCGCCCTGGTAGCTGCCTGGTTGGCAATGACCAGCCTCGACCGTACCAATATGCGCCTGCACCACTACCTGCAAAGTGCCTTGCTCATCGGCCTGGGTATCATCCTCATGCATTTCGTTGGCATGGCCGCGCTGCAGACCGGTGCTCAGCAGAACTACCAGACCACGCTATTGCTGAGCAGCGCCGCCATCGCCCTGCTCACCAGCCTTGCCGCCTTGCTGCTGGCCCGTTACTTCCTCAATGGCAGCGGCATCCTGCACCAGACCCTGAAATATGGCGCCAGTCTGCTGATGGCCGGCGGCATCGTTGCTACCCACTTCACCGCCATGGCCGCCATGACCCTGGTCATCCCCGCCTCCACCGCCCTGAGCCTGCCAACTAGCGACAACAGCCTGCAGCTGGGGCTGACCGTAGCCTTCATCACCCTGCTGATCAGTGGTAGCAGCATCAGTGCCGCCCTGGCCGACAAGAAGCTGCAGAGCAAGGAAGACGACCTGCGCCGTTATGGTGTCCTGCTCAGCCAGCTGGACCAGGCCCGCGAATCTTTGCAACAGGCCGCCCATTACGACGCCCTGACCAACCTGGTCAACCGCCGTGGTTTCAACCAGATCTTTGCCGAACGCCTGGCAGCACAGAGTCCCGGCGAACACCGCCTGGCAGTGATGTTTCTCGACATCGACCACTTCAAGCGCATCAACGACAGTCTCGGCCACGATGCCGGCGACGAATTGCTCAAAGTCATCGCCAACCACATCAAGGCAGCCACCCGCAGCCACGACTTGGTCGCCCGCTTCGGCGGTGACGAATTCTGCGTGGTCACGTCGCTCAACAACCGTGACGAGGCACGCCATCTCGCACAGCGCATCATGCAACGGATGAAAGACCCGATTGACCTGGGCGGCCGGCGCATGGTCATGACCACCAGCATTGGCATCAGCATCTACCCCGATGACGGCCTGAACGCCGAAGAACTGCTCAAGCATGCCGACCTGGCCCTGTATCAATCCAAGGGCAGCGGCCGTAACAGCCTGCATTTTTTCAACAGCAGCTTGAAAAACCGCGCCAGCCTGGCCTTGCAACTGGAAGAGGAACTGCGCATCGCCCTGCTCGAAGAACGAGGATTGTGCGTGCACTACCAACCCATTTTCGACGTACGCACCGGCCAGGTGGCCAAGCTTGAAGCCCTGGTACGCTGGCAGCACCCGCTGCACGGGCTGATGGGGCCGGAACGGTTCATCAGCATTGCCGAAGCCAACGGCCTGATGGTCGACCTCGACCTGTGGGTGCTGCGTCACGCCTGCCAGGGCCTGGCCCGGCTTCAGCAGCATGGTTTTCCCAGCCTCAGGCTCACGGTCAATTGCTCGGCGGTGACCCTGGGCCATGAAACCCTGCCTAATGAAGTGGAAGTGGCGCTGTACCAGGCGGGCCTGGCACCTCGCCATCTTGAGCTGGAGGTCACCGAGCATGCGTTGATGGGCGACATCGAGCAAACCGTCAGCCTGCTCATGCGCATTCGCGACCAAGGTGTCGGCCTGTCGATCGATGATTTCGGTACCGGCTATTCGTCGCTGGCCTACCTCAAGCGCCTGCCTCTGGACGTGCTGAAGATCGACCGCTCGTTCCTGCAGGATGTGCCCGACAGCCAGAAGGATCGCGAGATCATCCAGGCGATCATCGCCATGGCCCACACCCTGCACCTGGAGGTGGTCAGTGAAGGCGTGGAAACCGTCGAGCAGCACGAATTCCTGGCCAGCAATGGCTGCGACTACCTGCAGGGTTTTCTGCTCAGCCGCCCGCTACCGCTGGGCGAATTGCGCTCGCTGCTCGATCAGCTCGACCGCCAGGACGCTGTGTTCAGGCCTTGTTGCGATACAGCTCTACCAGGGTCGCCGGATCTTTTTGCAGATATCCCTGGCTACCGTGCAGGCGCATCAGCTGCGCGGCAAGACCACTGAGCGGCGTTGCCGTGCCCTGCTCGCGGGAGAGCTTGACGGCCCCGTCCAGGTCCTTGAGCAAGGTACGCACATGCCACTTGACCGGCTCGAAGCGGCTTTCGGCCATCTGTGGTGCCAGGATCTGCAACGGCTTCGAGTCGGCAAAGCCACCAGCAAGAGCTTCGGCGATCAGCGTGGCGTCAACACCTGACTGTTCGGCCAACGCCACCACCTCGGCAATTACCAGCGCGTTGCAGGCCACGATCATCTGATTGCAGGCCTTGGTCACCTGCCCTGCTCCCACCCCACCCATGTGCGTCACACGCTGGCCGAGCACCTGCAGAACCGGGCGGGCCCGCTGCAGATCCGTGGCCTCGCCCCCCACCATGATCGCCAACGTACCCGCCTCGGCGCCGGGCGTGCCACCCGACACGGGAGCATCCAGCCAGGCCATGCCGCACAGCGCAGCCAGTTCGGCCGCCATTTCCCGCGTGGCAGTCGGCTCCAGGCTGGAGAAGTCCACCAACAACTGCCCGCTGCGCCCTCCCTCGGCGATGCCTTGCTCGCCAAACACAACCTCCCGTACCACCGCCGTGTCGGCCAGGCACAGCAACACCATGTCGCTGTCACGACTCAGTTCGGCCGGGCTGGTCGCCAGCCGCGCACCGGCGGCCACCAATGAGGCGCATTTGTCCGGGGTGCGGTTCCAGACCGTCAGCGGATAACCCGCCGCCAACAGGCGCTGGCACATCGGCAAGCCCATCAGGCCAATCCCGGCGAATCCCAACGAAGGCAGTGCAGTACTCATGAACGACTCCAGGCAGAAGATTAAAGAAGCGCGACAAACGGGCGATGCAATGCCAGCTCGACTGAAATTCCTTAAAACAAGTAAGGGAAACCCCTATCGCATCCGCAAATGGCGCACTGATAGAGTCGCGGCGTTTTGCGTGATGGCCATATGGCATAACCCTCTGATAATCACTTACACCAGGCAAATGGCGCACTATGACCTCTACGAACACTTCTGCCAATGCGGTCCCCGAGTCTTCGGCTCTTCCCCACTTACCGACCGCCAATGGTGTTCGTGACACGCTGCCGGCACGCAGCTCTCCGGCACAGCAGTACCTGTACTTCACCGAGCAGGACGTGCAGCGGATCCTCGACAACCTCGACGGCCTGCGTGACCTGGTGTTTCCGGGCAACCAGCACATTGAAGACGACGACCCCCTGCGCCTGGAGCAGCAGTTTCCGTCGGTCTGCCTGATCGGCCTGGGCCGTTGCGGCTCGAACATCGCTCTTGACGTGGCGGAACTGGTCTACAACGCCCGTACCTTCTTCCTCAACGAGTTCAACAATGAAGACCGCTTCAAGGGCGAGTCGGGCTACAGCCCGGCACGCTGGATCCGCCAGAACCTGCGCCTGGTGCAGAACAAGGGTGTCAAGCCGGTGTTTCTGGTCGAACCGCTGGTGATGCTGGGCGACCTGGACAAAGACATCGCCGGGCGTATCCGCTTCTCGCGCAAGGGCGAACGTGGCGAGTTCCTGCGCGACTACAGCAAGATGAAAATCATGGACCTGTCCGAGGTACATGCTGGCGGTGCCGGCAACGCACCGATCCTCGGCCAGTACCTGGCCAAGATCATCCTCAACAAGGACACCCAGCGTTTCTCCAGCGCCGACTGGAAGCTGATCCATTCGTACCTGATCGACTCCTGCGGCATCAAGGCCAACCAATCGCGGCTGTACTTCTACATCTTCAGTGCCGGTGGCGGTACCGGTTCAGGCATGGCCTCGGAGTTCGGCCTGGCCCAGCAGTACTCGTACATGAACAAGACCTTCGACACCAAGCCTGCCGACGAGAACGACGGCAAGAGCGGCCACTCGTTCGTCTTCGAACCGATCTTCACCAGCGGCATTTGCGTGCTGCCCAATGCTACGGACCATCGCAGCGAGATGTCCGAGGCCCTGCACATCAACGCCGGCCGGCTGTTGTGCAAATACCTCTCGGAAGAATGGGACTTCTCGTATAACTTCGATAACGAAGACAGCAGCGAGGCCAGCGTGATGGGCCGTATCCGCCCGTGGAACGCGATGATGCTGATCTCCAACGACATCATGCGCTACGCCGAAGAAAGCGATGACGGCACCATTCACAACATCGACGTCAACGCGATGGAGAAGCACGCCAACCAGTACATCTCCCAGCAGATCTTCAACATCCTCACCGCCCAGGCGGTGACCACCGACTACGACCAGAACTACTTCCGCCGCGCCGGCATCGACATCGGCGAAACCATCCGCCTGGATGCCAACGACCTGTTCATGAGCCTGGCCGGCCCGGTGGCGATTGCCTATGCCGAATCGGTGGTGCCGGAAGTGCCCGCGCAAGGCACGGACAAGTTCAAGGTGTTCGAGCGCGAAAGCCCGCGCCTGGATATCGACGACCTGTTCTTGCGCTCCATAGACCTGCCGCACTTCAACAAGCAAACCCAGGCCATCGAAGGCATCAGCCTGCTGCCGATCGAGTCGCGCCGTTACCGTGCGGCCCTGGAGCAATACCAGGCCTCCGGTTACGACGCCGCCGCGCTGCATGACCTGCACTTCTTCAAGAACTGCTCGTCGGTGGTGTCGATCGTCTCGCTGCCCAAGGACTACAAACTGTCGTACATGGACCTGAACCGGCTCAAGACGCACCTCAACAGCCTGTTCCCCAATACCACGCTCAAGCGTTACGCTCTGGTGATCGGCGCCTCGGCCAACCTGTCACTGACCACCCTGATCGCCAAGAGCCCGTGCCTGTCGGACGATTTCCTGACCCTGATCGTGGCCTTCATCAAGCGCTGCTTCGCCCGCCCCCCATACCGCTTCGATGACACGCTGGACAACGCCATCCTTGAGTTCATTACCAGCGAGCACTTCGAGGAGGCGCGGATCGACGACCTGCTCAACGAGTTCGAAAACCCGGCGAAGATCCTCGATACCAACTGGTATGCAATCAAGCCGATGTACGAGAAGAAGTACCGCGAACTGATCAACGACAAGAGCCGCTTCGTGTCGATCAACGATATTCGCCTATCGCGCGAATGCGTGAAGAAGGCGGTGAAGTACCTGCGTGAGATCTTCCGCCATCGCATCGGCAAGACCCGGGTGATTTCGCTCAACAACCATACCGGCCGGGTCGACTACTGACCTTGATGGGGCCGCCCTGCGGCCCCGATTACGCATGCCGTAAACTGTTACCGCAGCGCCGAAACAACCCACCACTGTTACCAACTTCCACCTTACGTGAGCGTCAACACGCACCAGCATCGGGCAGATGCGTATTTTTACGCACTAAAAAAGCGCGTCGTTATTCCGATTGCCTGGCCTGGATCACGATGAACGGCGAAACCACCACCGCCCATATCTCTGGATCGCGGCTTTGCAGGTCGAGTGCCTGCTCGGCGCTGACCGGCCCGACAGTGCCATCACTACGCCACTTGGCGAAGATCTCGCTGCGATTCTCGGCCATTGCCGCAGCAACCTCGATCAGGTCGAGACTGGGGTCGACCCAAATCAGGTCACCCTTGGCCCAGAAACGCTCCAAAGCCTTCCACTCGATTGTCGCCGTCTCGCCGAGCAATTTGGCATAGAGGGTGCTTGTTTGATCAGTCATGGGTTTGTACCCGCAAATTCGGCCAATGAAAAAAGGCCGGCATTTTTGCAGAAAAACCCGGTTTCAAATATGTAATTTGGTCGATTGGCCCCGAAGTTGTGGGGTGGGGCCGTAGATGCAGGCAAAGTGATGGCGCTTTTCTGTATCTTTGTGTCGATCATGCGACAACCCGCGAACCAGGCACTTTTTGCCCGCTTTTCAAGCGCGCGAACAGCGCTCTACACTGTACCGGTACAGTTCCGGGACATGTTCCGGGGGAAGGTGGGCATGCAGTATGGCGTGGCCATGCCGCATATCCCGCCCGGTCTGTAGCCCTGGCCGCCAGGACTATAAGAATTACAACAGAATGAGTGGAGCACTATGATCAAGATTTCCAAGCTGTTCGCCGCAATGGTACTGGCCGGGGTAGCCAGCCATTCGTTTGCCGCCGATACCATCAAGATCGGGATCGCGGGCCCCAAGACCGGCCCTGTGACCCAGTACGGCGACATGCAGTTCATCGGCGCCAAGCAAGCCATCAAGGATATCAACGCCAAGGGCGGCGTCGATGGCAAGCTGCTCGAAGCCAAGGAATACGACGACGCCTGCGACCCTAAACAGGCCGTGGCCGTCGCCAACAAAGTGGTCAACGACGGCGTCAAGTTCGTCATCGGCCACCTGTGCTCCAGCTCCACCCAGCCAGCGTCCGACATCTACGAAGACGAAGGCGTGATCATGATCACCCCGGCCGCCACCTCGCCGGAAATCACCGCCCGTGGCTACAAGCTGATCTTCCGCACCATCGGCCTGGACAGCGCCCAGGGCCCTGCGGCAGGCAACTACATCGCCGACCACGTCAAGCCGAAGGTCGTCGCCGTGCTGCATGACAAGCAGCAATACGGTGAAGGCATTGCCACTGCGGTCAAGCAGACCCTGGAGAAGAAAGGCACCAAGGTGGCCGTGTTCGAAGGCCTGAACGCCGGTGACAAGGACTTCTCCTCGATCATCCAGAAGCTCAAGCAGAACAACGTCGACTTCGTCTACTACGGCGGCTACCACCCAGAGCTGGGCCTGATCCTGCGCCAAGCCCAGGAAAAGGGCCTGAAAGCCAAGTTCATGGGCCCGGAAGGCGTGGGTAACGACTCCATTTCGCAGATCGCCCAGAACGCTTCCGAAGGCCTGCTGGTCACCCTGCCCAAGTCGTTCGACGCCGACCCGGAGAACAAGGCCATCGTCGACGCCATCAAGGCTGACGGCAAGGACCCAAGCGGCCCGTTCGTGTTCCCGGCCTACTCGGCTGTCGAGCTGATCGCCAAAGGTATCGAAGCAGCCAAGTCCGAAGACACCGACAAAGTGGCAGCCGCCATCCACGCCGGCAAGTTCAAGACCCCGACCGGCGAACTGTCCTACGACGAGAAAGGCGACCTGAAAGACTTCAAGTTCGTGGTCTACGAATGGCACTTCGGCAAGCCGAAGACCGAAGTCTCCCCTCAGTAACTGCGTGACTAATAGCTGACCTACGAGCCCACTGTGCGAGCAGTGGGCTTTGTTTTATGAGGTTCATGGGCCTGATCCCCGCGATCCGGGGGCAGACCCACCTGAAAATCTTAAACCGTCACCCGCGGTTTCCTGGCCTTACCCCCGCCAGCGAAATGCAAATCAGGTTTTTAGGAGCGCTGTAATGCCTGAGATCTACCATTTCTTCCAACAACTGGTTAATGGATTGACCATCGGCAGCACCTATGCCTTGATCGCCATCGGCTACACGATGGTGTACGGCATCATCGGCATGATCAACTTCGCCCACGGCGAGGTGTACATGATCGGTTCCTACGTGGCCTTCATCGCCCTGGCGGGCTTGGCCATGATGGGTATCCATTCGCTGCCGATCCTGATGACCGTCGCCTTCGTCGCGACGATCTGCGTCACCAGTGCCTACGGCTACAGCATCGAACGGGTTGCCTACCGCCCCCTGCGCAACAGCAACCGCCTGATCCCGCTGATTTCTGCCATCGGCATGTCGATCTTCCTGCAGAACACGGTCTTGCTGTCGCAAGATTCGAAGGACAAATCCATTCCCAACCTGATCCCAGGGAGCATTTCCTTCGGGCCGGGCGGCGCGGAGGAGGTCCTGGTTTCCTATATGCAGATCCTGGTGTTCGTGGTCACCCTGGTGGCCATGACCTGCCTGACCCTGTTCATCTCCCGTTCCCGCCTGGGCCGCGCCTGCCGCGCCTGTGCCGAGGACATCAAGATGGCCAACCTGCTGGGCATCAACACCAACAACATCATCGCCCTGACCTTCGTCATCGGTGCCGCCCTGGCGGCCGTGGCGGCCGTGCTGCTGAGCATGCAGTACGGGGTGATCAACCCCAACGCCGGTTTCCTGGTAGGCCTCAAGGCCTTCACCGCGGCGGTACTGGGCGGCATCGGCAGCATTCCGGGCGCCATGCTCGGCGGGCTGGTGCTGGGTGTGGCCGAAGCCTTCGGCGCCGACATTTTCGGCGACCAGTACAAGGATGTGGTGGCATTCGGCTTGTTGGTTCTTGTCCTGCTGTTCCGGCCGACCGGCATCCTGGGCCGCCCGGAGGTTGAAAAAGTATGAACAGAAATCTCAAACAGGCGTTCTTCAGCGCCTTGCTGGTGTGGGCCGTGGCCTTCCCGGTGCTGGGCCTGAAACTGAGCATCGACGGCATCAGCCTGGCGGTGCACAGCCAAGGGTCGTTCACCATCAGCATCATCGCCGTGTGTTCGGTGCTGATGTTCCTGCGCGTGCTGTTCGACAGGCAGTGGAATTCGGTGATGGGCCGTCGCTCGGACCGCAAGCTGATCCCGCCAGCCGTCAGCAACTACCTGACCCTGCCGAAAACCCAGCGCTATGTGATCATGGGCCTGATCGTCGCGGCCCTGGTATGGCCGTTCTTCGGCTCGCGCGGGGCGGTCGACATCGCCACGCTGATCCTGATCTACGTGCTGCTGGGCCTGGGCCTGAACATCGTGGTCGGCCTGGCCGGCCTGCTGGACCTGGGCTACGTCGGCTTCTACGCCGTCGGCGCCTACAGCTACGCGATGCTCTCGCACTACCTGGGCTGGAGTTTCTGGGTCTGCCTGCCGATTGCCGGCCTGATGGCTGCCACCTTCGGCTTCCTGCTCGGCTTCCCGGTGCTGCGCCTGCGCGGTGACTACCTGGCGATCGTGACCCTCGGCTTCGGCGAAATCATCCGCCTGTTCCTGCGTAACCTCACCGACTGGACCGGCGGCCCCAACGGCATCAGCAACATCCCCAAGCCGGAGTTCTTCGGCCTGACCTTCGAGCGCAAGGCCGCCGAGGGGATGCAGACCTTCCACGAGTTCTTCGGGCTGGAATACAACTCGATCAACAAGGTCATCTTCCTCTACCTGGTCGCCCTGCTGCTGGCGCTGCTGGCACTGTTCGTGATCAACCGCCTGCTGCGCATGCCGATCGGCCGCGCCTGGGAAGCGCTGCGCGAAGACGAGATCGCCTGCCGTGCGCTGGGCCTGAACCCCACCGTGATCAAGCTCTCGGCGTTCACCCTGGGTGCCTGCTTCGCCGGTTTCGCCGGCAGCTTCTTCGCTGCGCGCCAGGGCCTGGTGACGCCGGAGTCGTTCACCTTCATCGAGTCGGCGATCATCCTCGCCATCGTCGTGCTCGGCGGCATGGGCTCACAACTGGGCGTGATTCTCGCGGCCATCGTGATGATCCTGCTGCCGGAGCTGATGCGTGAGTTCAGCGAATACCGGATGCTGATGTTCGGTGCGCTGATGGTGTTGATGATGATCTGGCGTCCGCAAGGCCTGCTGCCTATGCAACGTCCCCACATGGAGCTGCGTCGATGAGCCGCGAAATTCTGCAAGTCAGCGGCCTGAGCATGCGCTTCGGCGGCTTGTTGGCGGTCAACGGCGTGGGCCTGACCGTCAAGGAAAAACAGGTGGTGGCGCTGATCGGCCCGAACGGTGCCGGCAAGACCACGGTGTTCAACTGCCTGACCGGCTTCTACAAGCCCAGCGGCGGCACCATCCTGCTCGACGGCCAGCCGATCCAGGGCCTGGCCGGCCACCAGATCGCCCGCAAGGGGGTGGTGCGGACTTTCCAGAACGTGCGCCTGTTCAAGGAAATGACCGCGCTGGAAAACCTGCTGATCGCCCAGCACCGTCACCTCAACACCAACTTCTTCGCCGGCCTGTTCAAGACCCCGAACTTCCGCCGCAGCGAGAAGGAGGCCATGGAGCGCGCCCAGTACTGGCTGGACAAGGTCAACCTGACCGAGTTCGCCAACCGTACTGCCGGCACCCTCGCCTACGGCCAGCAACGCCGCCTGGAAATCGCCCGCTGCATGATGACCCAGCCACGGATCATCATGCTCGACGAACCCGCCGCAGGCCTGAACCCGAAGGAAACCGAAGACCTCAAGGCGCTGATCGCCTACCTGCGTGAGTCGCACAACGTCACCGTGCTGCTGATCGAGCACGACATGAAGCTGGTGATGAGCATCTCCGACCACATCGTCGTGATAAACCAGGGCACGCCCCTGGCCCACGGCACACCGCAGGAGATCCGCGACAACCCTGATGTGATCAAAGCCTACCTGGGGGAAGCGTAAATGCTGAAGTTCGAGAACGTTTCCACCTTCTACGGCAAGATCCAGGCGCTGCACAGCGTCAACGTGGAGATCAACCAGGGCGAGATCGTCACCCTGATCGGCGCCAACGGTGCCGGCAAGTCGACCTTGCTGATGACCCTGTGCGGCTCGCCGCAGGCGCACAGCGGCAGCATCAAGTACCTGGGTGAAGAGCTGGTCGGCCAGCCGTCTTCGCACATCATGCGCAAGAGCATCGCGGTAGTGCCGGAAGGCCGCCGCGTGTTTGCCCGCCTGACCGTCGAGGAAAACCTGGCCATGGGTGGTTTCTTCACCGACAAGGGCGACTACCAGGAGCAACTGGATAAAGTCCTGCAGCTGTTCCCGCGCCTGAAGGAGCGCTACATCCAGCGCGGTGGCACCATGTCCGGTGGCGAGCAACAGATGCTGGCCATCGGCCGGGCGCTGATGAGCAAGCCCAAGCTGTTGCTACTCGACGAGCCGTCGCTGGGCCTGGCGCCGATCATCATCCAGCAGATCTTCGACATCATCGAACAGCTGCGCCGCGATGGCGTGACGGTGTTCCTGGTGGAGCAGAACGCCAACCAGGCGCTGAAGATCGCTGACCGGGCGTATGTACTGGAAAACGGCCGGGTGGTGATGCAAGGCACCGGTGAGGCACTGCTGACCGACCCGAAAGTGCGCGACGCCTACTTGGGTGGTTGAATGAAAAAGGGCCTTCGGGCCCTTTTTTCTGCCTGCAGGACGTGTATCGTGGCCAGCTCTTTGGCAAAGATTCCCCGGAGCCCGCCCCATGCGCCTCACCCCTACCCTGTTGCTCACTGCCCTGCTGCCCCTGTTTGCCGGCTGCCAGTTGCTGGCCGAGCAGCCCCGTGACCCGAATATCGGCACCACGCGCATGCAGGGCGAGCTGAGCGCAGGCGGCGGCCGGCTGTTGTTCAAACCCTGCGGTGAAAGCCGCCACTTCGTGATCAACGATGTCGCCGGCACGGGCATCCTCCAGGAGTCCGTGAGCCTGGCCAAAGATGCCAAGGCCAAGCTGTTCGCCGACGTGCGCGGCCGCCTCACCGGCAACAAGCAGGCCGACAACGATGGCCAGCTGGAAGTCAGCCGCCTGTACCGCCTGGAACCTTCCACCCGCGCCTGCGACGACCCCAACTTCAAGCAGCTGACCCTGCGTGCCAACGGTCACGAGCCGGACTGGGACATCAAGGCCAGCGGCAAGGGCATGGTGCTCAACCGCGTCGGCAAGGACCCGCTGCCCCTGCCGTTCCTTGAAGAAGAAGTGCCCGGCGGCGGCCTGACCCTGACCAGCGACGCCAACGGCCAGCACGTTGAGCTGTGGGTCGCCCCGCAACGCTGCGTCGATGGCGCCACCGGCGCCGTGCGTCATCTGCGCGCCGAGCTGCGCATCGACGGCCAGACCCTGCGCGGCTGCGGTTACTACGGCGGTGCCCGCGACAACTGATCGCCGGGCGCTTTTATCCTGCCAGTCAGGGCGGCATACAGCTTATACTTGGCGGTTTGTGTAAAGCCGCCGGCCGCCCATGGCCGGGATACTGGACCCTGCCATGCTACGAATCACCGAACTCAAGCTGCCCCTGGACCATCCCGACGAAGCCCTGCGTGATGCCATTGTCCAGCGCCTGGGCATCCGCGACGAGCAACTGCTCAGCTTCAATCTGTTCAAGCGCAGCTACGATGCGCGCAAGAAGAACAGCGAGCTGCTGTTCATCTACACCATCGACCTGGAAGCCAGCAACGAAGCCGAGCTGCTCAGCAAGTTCGCCGACGATCACAACATCAGCGTGGCACCCGACGTCACCTACAAGTTCGTCGGCCATGCCCCTGCCGACCTGAAACAACGTCCGATCGTGGTTGGCTTCGGCCCCTGCGGTATCTTTGCTGGCCTGTTGCTGGCCCAGATGGGCTTCAAGCCGATCATCCTCGAACGCGGCAAGGAAGTGCGCCAGCGCACCAAGGACACCTGGGGCCTGTGGCGCAAAAGCGTGCTCAACCCCGAGTCCAACGTGCAGTTCGGCGAAGGCGGCGCCGGGACCTTCTCCGACGGCAAGCTCTACAGCCAGATCAAGGACCCGAACCACCACGGCCGCAAGGTCCTGGAAGAGTTCGTCAAGGCCGGTGCACCTGACGAGATCCTGTACATCAACAAACCGCACATCGGCACCTTCCGCCTGACCGGCATGGTCGAGCAGATGCGCCAGGACATGATTGCCCTTGGCGCCGAAGTACGCTTCCAGGAAAAGGTCACCGACCTGCTGATCGAGGACGGTCAGCTGACCGGCGTGGTGCTGGAAAGCGGCGAGCAGCTGCACTCGCGGCATGTGGTCCTGGCCCTGGGCCACAGCGCCCGCGACACCTTCCGCATGCTGCACGCCAAGGGCGTGTACATGGAAGCCAAGCCGTTCTCGGTGGGCTTCCGTATCGAACACCCTCAAACGCTGATCGACAAGGCGCGCCTGGGCAAATACGCCGGTCACCCGAAACTCGGCGCCGCCGACTACAAGCTGGTGTACCACGCCAAGAATGGCCGTTCGGTGTACAGCTTCTGCATGTGCCCAGGCGGCACCGTGGTGGCCGCCACCAGCGAGCCGGGCCGCGTGGTGACCAACGGTATGAGCCAGTATTCGCGTAACGAGCGCAACGCCAACTCCGGCATCGTCGTCGGCATCGACCCCGAGCGCGACTACCCGGGCGGCCCGCTGGCCGGCATCGAGTTGCAGGAGCGCCTGGAAGCCCATGCCTACGTGATGGGTGGCAGCAACTACCAGGCCCCGGCGCAGCTGGTCGGCGACTTCGTCGCCGGCAGGCCGTCCACCGCGCTGGGCAGCGTCGAGCCTTCGTACAAGCCGGGGGTGACCCTGGGTGACCTGGCGCCGAGCCTGCCGGACTTCGCCATCGAGGCGATCCGCGAGGCGTTGCCGGCCTTCGACCGCCAGATCAAAGGCTACAACCTGCACGATGCGGTGTTGACCGGGATCGAGACACGCACCTCATCGCCACTGCGCATTACCCGTGGCGCGGACTTCCAGAGCCTGAACCTCAAGGGGCTGTTCCCGGCAGGTGAAGGTGCGGGGTATGCCGGGGGGATTCTCTCGGCAGGCGTGGACGGTATCCGCATTGCCGAAGCCGTGGCTCGCGACATCCTCGGCCTTTAAAGCTTCCGGCCTCTTCTCGGGTAAACCCGCTCCCACAGGTACTGCAGAGCCCTCAAGCTTGATGCGATCCCTGTGGGAGCGGGTTTACCCGCGAAGAGGCCGGTGCAGGTAAACAAAAAACCCCGAACAGGCCTGGCCCGTTCGGGGTTTTTATTTGCCGCTACGGTCAGTGCGAAACGCGGCTGGTACCATCGACGGTCATGATGCGTACGCGGTCGCCAACGCGGAAGATCTCGTTCTGCTGCACGGCTTGCACATAGGCGCGCATGCTACCGTCGTCTTCACGCACGGTGATTTCCACACCCTGGGTGCGGGTCAGGCCTTCTTCGGCAGCGGAACCTGCCAGGCCACCGGCCACGGCACCGATCACTGCGGTGACGATGCTGCCACGGCCACCGCCAATGGCGCTGCCGGCGACACCACCGACGATAGCGCCAGCACCACCGCCGATCGGCGTCTTGGTGCCTTCGATCTTGACCGGGCGCAGGGATTCGATGGTCCCCATGCGCACGGTCTGCACGCGACGGGCCTCATCACGGGAGTAGCTGTCACCGGTCAGGCTCGAGGCACAGCCACCGAGCAGCAGCGACATGGTGGTGAAAGTCGCCACCAGCAAAGCGGATTTACGCATGGGTACAGTCTCCAGAAAACAGGTGTCCATTAGACGCTACGCGTTGACAGCTGTCACGGCGCCCGCACAAAAAATAAAACTTCATTCAGCCCCTGTACAGCCTTGTACGGACAGTAATGGGGGCGTTACAGATCAGACAAAGGATAGCCACGGATTACTTCATCATCTGTGAAGAAGTGTCGGCATGAGGGCAACGGGGCTGCCTGACAGCCCCGTGGATGTCAGGGCGCCAGGCGCTCTCGCGTCCACTGCCCATCTACCAGGCGGTAGTTCAGGCGGTCATGCAACCGGCTGGCACGGCCCTGCCAGAACTCGATCCGCTCAGGCAGCAGACGGTAGCCCCCCCAATGTTCCGGGCAATGCGGCTGGGTATCGGAGAAGCGCGCTTCGGTGGCCTTGACCAACCCTTCGAGTTCCTCGCGATTGGCAATCACGCGGCTCTGCGGCGAGGCCCAGGCCCCCAGACGGCTGCCCAGCGGGCGTACCTGGTAGTAGTCATCCGACTCCTTGGCCGTGACCTTTTCCACCCGCCCTTCGATCCGTACCTGACGCTCCAGCGCCGGCCAGAAGAAGGTCATGGCAGCGAACGGGTTGGCCAGCAGTTGCTGGCCCTTGGCGCTGTCATAGTTGGTGAAGAAGGTGAATCCACGGTCATCAAGGCCCTTGAGCAGCAGCACACGACAGTGCGGGCGGCCTTCGCCATCGACGGTGGCAAGTGTCAGGGCATTAGCCTCCACAGGAGGCTGCTCGGTCTTCACCGCATCGGCAAACCACTGCTGGAACAGGGCGAACGGCTCACCCGGGGCCTGGGCTTCCGCCAGACCATCACGGGTGTAGTCGCGGCGCATATCGGCCAGGGATTGGGTCATGGCTGCGTTTCCTTGACGATCAGTTGGTCTTCGCAGGGCTATTGGCAGCTACCTTCTTGTCAGTGGTAGCGGCTTTCTTGGCGGCCGGCTTGGCTGGCGCGGCTTTTTTCTTGGCGGTGGTCTTCGCAGCAGGTTTGGCAGCGGCTTTCTTCGCTGCTGGCTTGGCGGCCGCTTTCTTGGTTTCGACAGGCTTGGCGGCAGGTGCCTTGGCATCCTGCACGGCAACCATCGAAGCCGGAGTTGCAGCCGGGGCAGCCCGCTGATACTTGGCCAGCAAGGCAACCATGGTGTTCTGCGGCGTCAGCAGCATTTCCACGCGACGGTTCAGGGCCCGGCCTTCGGCGCTGTCGTTGGCGGCACGCGGCATTTCCGCGCCCATGCCCTTGAGCGACAGGCGGTCACGCTGCAGGCCACTCAGACGGAAGATCGCCGATACCGAGGCAGCACGCTCCAGGCTCAGCTTCTGATTGGCAGCGGCAACACCACTGCTGTCGGCATGGCCAAGCACCAGCACAGCCGTCTTCGAGTCGCCTTCGACAGCCTTGGCCACGCGGGTGATCGGAGCCAGGGTCATCGGCAACAGCATGTTCGGGCGGTCCGGGTTGTACGAGCTGTCGACCGGGATGGTCACCACCAGCACATTGTCGCGGCGCTCAAGCTCAAGCTTGCTGTCCTTGATCGCTTCACGCAGCTTGGGCTCGTACTGGTCCAACCAGGCCTGGGTGGCCTTTTCGTCGATTTTCGGCACGACCGGCCCTTTGGCCTGCTTGTCGTCACCGCCAAATGGCCACCACCAGTGGCTGGCGCTCTCGGACTTGGCGTCCGCCTTGGCGACTTTGTCGGTGACCGCCGCTTTCACTTCCTTGTCAGCGACCTTGTCCGAACCGAACGGCCACCAGTTGCTGCCGCCATCCTTGGCGGCGTCCTGGGAATTGCTGGCGCAACCGGTCATAGCGGCCAGGCACAGGGCGAGAGCTAAGGTTTTATGTGAAGACATCAGCGATACACCATGAAATTGAAAGATATTTTGCCAACGCACTTCAGGCGTTGGCATTGAGGATAGTCAAAGGGGCTGCGTAATACCCGCTTTACCCGATCAAAGGCAAGTGCCAAGCACCCGTACCAGTTGCTGGGCTCTTGGGTCCATGAGCACGTAAGGGCCAAGGGTATTGACCACGAAGCCGAACGCCACGTCGTGCTCCGGGTCGGCAAAACCGACCGAACCGCCAGCACCTGGATGGCCAAAGGCACGGGCGCCGAGGCCAAAGGTGGCGTTGGCCACATTGGGCTGGTCGAGCATGCAACCCAGGCCGAAACGGGTCCGGGTCAACAAGGTACGGTCCTCGCCCAGGCTGTGTTCGCGGGTCAGTTCGTCGAGCAGTTCGGATTCGAGCAGGCTGCCATCGAGCAGGCCGGCATAGAAACCTGCCAGGCTGCGTGCATTGCCATGGCCGTTGGCCGCCGGCTGCTGCATGCGCCGCCATTCAGGTTTATTGGTGCTGGTCAGGATTGCCGGCGGGTTGGTGAAGGCGCGAGTCGACAGCGCCGCGGGCTCACGCATGGTCACCTGCAGCAGGCGCTGGGCTGCGGCATCACCCGCGTTGCCCTTGCCACGGGCGATGTGCGCCACGCGGTGGAACTCTTCGTCGGCCAGGCCGACGTGGAAGTCCAGGCCCAGCGGCCGGGCAGTACGAGCGACGATGGAGTCACCCGGGCTGCGGCCATCGACGCGGCGGATCAGTTCACCGATCAGCCAGCCATAGGTGATGGCGGCATAACCGTGCTCGGTGCCAGGCGTCCACCAGGGCGTTTCAGCGGCCAGGGCATCGACCATGGCCTGCCAGTCGTACAGGGCTTCAGCCGGTAGCAGCTCGCGGATGGCTGGCAGGCCTGCACGGTGGCTGAGCAATTGACGCAGGGTGATGTTCTGCTTGCCGGCCTGGGCGAACTCCGGCCAGTAACGGGCCACCGGGGCATCCAGGGCCAGCTTGCCCTCACCCACCAGCTGCAACGCGGTCACGGCGGTGAAGGTCTTGGTGCAGGAAAACAGGTTGGCAATGGTATCGCTGTGCCAGGCCTGCTGGCCGTCCTTGTCGGCGGTGCCTGCCCACAGGTCGACCACGGTCTCGCCACCGACCTGGATGCACAGCGCAGCGCCACGCTCCTGGGGATCCTCGAACAGTGCCGCGAACGCTTCACGCACCGCTTCGAACTTCAGCTCATAGTGACCCTGGATCTGCACCCGCTGTTCTCCGTACGACCATGCTGACAAAGGCGTGCATTGTTTCAGTAGTTAGCGGTTTTGCCTACTGGGCGAAGCCGGATGGACGCTGCCGAAGCGGCAAGATCCAATGGGCCAGGGGCACTGAGCGCCCCCGGTAGACATTCAGGGGGCTTTTTTCTCCAGTTCACTGCGCAACTGACCAACGGCCTGCAGGTTGCTCTTGCGCACCGCCTCGACGAAACCCGGGTACGTCACATCGGTGATCGCCACCAGGCCCAGGTGGCCGTTCTCGCCATCGAGCAAGCGCCCGCTGGCAGGTTGGTCAAGGTATTGGAACCAGTGCGCGCCCACGATCATCGGCTGCGCCAGCGCGGCCTTGAGGAAATTGCCATAGGCCGGCCCGCGGTCCTCTTCCCTGGCTACTTCCACCGGCCCTGGCCAGAACGGCCCGCGGTCGCGGGAACCGAACTGGAACTCGGACACCAGCACTGGCTTGTCAAGTTCGGCCAAGCGGGCAAAGTCATAGCCATCCTCGGGCTTGAGGGTATAGAAGTTGAAACTCAGGACATCGCAGAACTCGGCGCAGGCCTTGACTGCTTCCGGGGTGCTCACGGCATAGCGGCCACCCAGCAGCAGGTGGTTGGGTGCATGCCACTTCAGTGCATCGGCGATGGTCTTGAAGTAGGTCTCGGCGAATACCTGCTGGAAATACTGGTAATCGCGCTCGATTTCCGGGTGCTCGGGATTCGGCAGCGGGGCCTCGAAGCCTGGATCTTCCATCAACTCCCAGGCCTGCAGGTCGATCCCCCAGGCCTTGGACAGCCCCTCCTGGTTGCGGTACTTGTCGCGCAACTGCTTGAGGAAAGCGCGCTTGGCCGGCACGTCGGTGGTCAGACGCAGTGTCCCGTAGGCCAGGCCATAGCGCGCCTTGGGGTCGTTGCCCGGCGCCGCCCAGGCCAGCTCGTTGTCGGCGAAATAGCCGATCAGCCAGGGGTCGTCACGGTGATCCCGCGTGGCAATGGCCACGGCGCGCTCCGTGGCCATGGCAAAGCGTGGGTCGAACGGGTCAGGCATGCGGCCCCACCAGTCCATACCGGTGCTGATGCTGGCATAGTCACCGACGATCGATAGCGGCAAAGTGTAGGGCATGCGTTTGGCCTGGCCGATGGCAGGGTCGCTCCAGTTGCCCAAGGTATTGAAGCCCCAGGCCTGCAGGCGGTCCAGCGTGTGCGCCTGCCACCGCTCGGTATCCAGCGCCAGCGCCGGGCACTCGGGGGTGGCCTGGCCTTGCACGGCAGGCGGACAAGGTTTGCCATAGGTGCGCTGGATGTTCGCGGCATAGAAATCGAACCAGCGCCCTTGCTTGAAATTGCGCCCTTGCGACGAGGCGTTGCCATCGTCGTTGTTCCCTTCACCATAAAAAGCCGTCAGCGCGTCGCCTTCACCTGGCAAGGCTTTGAACATCCTCTCGCGGCCGGCAACGTAGGTACGCCCGCCATCGGCGGCCACGGCATTGACCCCCAGCGAATAGAACGGGTGGCCTTGCGGGGTAACCAGGTACCAGCGCCCGTCGCGCTTCTCGGTGCGGAAAAAGCCCTTGGCCGCAAACGTCGGCCCGGCCAGCACGCCACCGTAGCTGTCCAGTTGCTGTTTATCACGGTCAGCCAGCCAGCTCTTGAGTTGCTGCTGTTCGCGCGCGTCAGCCGCCTTGAGCTGCTCGTCACTGGCAATCTTCTCGGGCCAATGCCCGCGGGTGGACTGGCCGTAGACATCAATCAGCTCGTGGTAAGCCGCCTGGTAGGCCAGATCGTCGTCCTGAATGCCGACCTTCTCGATCAGCAGGTTCTGCGCCACTTTCGGGTTGGGTATGGTCAGGCTGACGGACACCACCTGCTTGAGATCCAGTTCACCGGCACTGCTGGTCAGCAGCAACCGCTGCCCGTCATAGACCCATGGCATCGGCGGGCCGGCCCGCATGCCCTGGCTCAACGGCGAACTGGCCGTGAGCGGAACCATGACGGTTTGCGCAGGCCCGGCAGGCAGGTCGATACGACTGGTCAGCGTGCGCCCGTCACTGCCGAGCAGCGTCACGTCGACGGTCAACGCCCAATCCTGGGCGCTTTGCATGCGCAAGGTGAGGTACCGCCCCGCCGACCAGTCCCACACGCCGCTTTGCGGGCTCAGGCGCAAGGTTGGCCGTTCGACCGGATTGAACACCACCCGCCTGAGCACCTCGCCCTCAGCCGTCTGCTCCGCATTGTACTGCGGCATGCCGGTGCCTTCGGTCGCCACATTGACCACCGAGGCCGGGCGGACGAAGCTGAACAGCGTCTGTTGCCCGGCCAGCAAAGGCGCGCTGAACAACAGCGTGAATACCACGGGCAAGGTGTGGCGAATCATAAGGCTGGGGCTCTCCTTCCAGGCCCTCATGGGCCCGCGACTGAGTAATGGACAACGGGCCGGCGCATCGTGCTCCTGCCCTCAGGAAATCTCCCGCCGGAAAGGCGGCAGCGCATTGAGAATAGCTTTGCCATAGCGCTGCGTGACCAGGCGCCGATCAAGCAAGGTGATGACGCCGCGATCCTGCTCGGTTCGCAACAGGCGACCGCAGGCCTGGATCAGACGCAGCGAGGCGTCGGGCACGGCAATCTCCATGAACGGGTTGCCGCCACGGGCCTCGATCCATTCGGCCAGTGCTGCTTCGACCGGGTCGTCGGGCACGGCGAAGGGGATCTTGGCGATGACCACATGCTCACAGTAGGCACCTGGCAGGTCGACACCCTCGGCGAAGCTGGCCAGGCCGAACAACACGCTGTGCTGGCCATCGTCGACCCTTGCCTTGTGCTTGTTCAAGGTTTCCTGCTTGGACAGGTTGCCCTGGATCAGCACCAGCTTGCGCCAGTCGCGGTCCAGGCCGTCGAACACTTCCTGCATCTGTTTGCGCGAAGAGAACAGCACCAGCGCGCCGCGGGCATCTTCGACGATGCCTGGCAGTTCGCGAATGATCGCCGCCGTGTGTGCCGCCGCGTCGCGCGGATCGGCCTTGAGGTCGGGGACCCGCAGCAGGCCGGCATCGCCATGCACGAACGGGCTGGGCACCACGCAAGTGACGGCATCGCGGGGCAGCCCCGAGCGCATGCGGAAACGGTCGAACTTGCCCAGTGCGGTCAGCGTGGCCGAGGTCACCAGCGCGCCATGGGCAACGCTCCAGAGGCTGCGGCGCAGCATGTCGGCGGCAAGAATCGGGCTGGCATTGACCTCGATGTCGAACAGCGCGCCGCTTTCGGCCAGGGTCAGCCAACGCGCCATGGGCGGGCTGTCCTCCGGGTCTTCGGTGGTGAACGCAGTCCACAGCTCCCAGTTGCCCTGGGCGCGAGTGACCAGGCTGCCGAACAGTGGGTACCACTCCTCGGCCTGGTGGCTGGCGATGCCGATGTTGACCTCGCCATCCATGCCTTCCTTGAGCAGGTCGGCCAGGCGGGTGAACAGGTCATTGAGGCGGGCGAAGCCCTTTTTCAGCTCGATGCCGACTTCGCGGATCTGCTCCGGCACCACGCCGCCCTCGAAGCGATAACGCGGGCGCTCCCGGCCTTCGGTATCCTCGCTCGGGCGGAAATCGGCGACCTGCTCGCACAGGGTGAACATGAATTGCTGCTGGGTGCGCACTTCCCGCGCCAGCTCTGGCACCTGTTCGATGTACTTGCCCAGGTCGCCCGGCAAGGGGTGCTGGGCCAGCAACTTGGTGAGGTTCTTGGCAGTCTGCTCCAGCCAGTCGGCGGTGGAGCGCAGGCGCGAATAATGGGCGAAATGGCCGATGGCCTTGTCGGGCAGGTGGTGGCCTTCATCGAACACGTACACCGTGTCGCGCGGGTCAGGCAGCACTGCGCCGCCGCCCAGGGCCAGGTCGGCCAGGACCATGTCGTGGTTGGTGACGATCACATCGACCTTGCCCATGCCTTCACGGGCCTTGTAGAACACGCACTGCTGGAAGTTCGGGCAGTGGCGGCCGGTGCACTGGCTGTGATCGGTGGTCAGCCGCGCCCAGTCCTGGTCCTCGATGGCCTCCGACCAGCTGTCGCGGTCGCCGTCCCAACGGTTGCCGGCGAGCTTCTCGATCATGCTGTTGAACAGCTTCTGGCTGCGCTCGTCGACCTCGATGTGGAAGCCTTCTTCCTCGAACAGCTGGGCAGTGGCCGACTGCGCGTGGCCCTCCTGCAGCAGGATGTCGAGCTTGGACAGGCACAGGTAACGGCCGCGGCCCTTGGCCAGGGCGAAGCTGAAGTTCAGGCCGCTGTTGCGCATCAGGTCCGGCAGGTCCTTGATGACGATCTGCTCCTGCAATGCCACGGTCGCGGTGGCGATCACCAGGCGCTTGCCGGCGGCCTTGGCGGCCGGGATCGCGGCCAGCGCGTAGGCGACCGTCTTGCCGGTACCGGTGCCCGCTTCCACCGCAACCACGGCGGGCTCGCCAGCGCGACGGCCTTCGTCGTCACAGGCGATGTCGCCGAGCACCTTGGCCACTTCGGCGATCATCAGGCGCTGGCCATACCGCGGCTTGAGGCCCTTGGCTTCGAGAAAACGCGTGTAGGCGCCCTGGATGGTGGCTTTGAGTTCGTTGCTGATCATGGTCTGCAGGCGCCCGGAGGGCTGGATAAATTTTCAGTGTTTCGCATGGGGCGGCTATCATACCCCGCTATTGCCCTTTGTGCCGCATGGAGATCCGGATGCTTGCCTTTGCCCTGCCCTACACATTACATGTCCTGGCCGCCCTGATATGGGTCGGCGGCATGTTCTTCGCCTGGCTGGTGCTGCGCCCGGCAACGGTTGCAGCCCTTGAAGGGCCTGCCCGCCTGCGCCTGTGGGTGGAAGTTTTCAGACGCTTCTTCGTCTGGGTCTGGCTGGCCGTGGCGATTCTGGCGATAAGTGGTATCGGCATGTTGCACATGCGTTTCAGCGGCTTCGAGACTGCACCCAAATATGTACACGTGATGATTGGCGGCGGGATTGCCATGTTCGCGCTGTTCATGCGCATCCAGGCATTGCTGCTGCCGGAGCTCAAGGCGGCGGTGCAGGCTGAAGACTGGCCGGCGGGCGCTGCGGTGCTCGGGCGGATTCGACGGATGGTGGGGGTCAACCTGCTGCTGGGCCTGGCGGTCGTTGCAGTGGCCAGTTCACGGCTGTTGATGTGAGGGGTTCCAGGCGGGATTTTCAGGGCCTGTGAGAGCGTGCGCCGCGCGGGCGGCGCTCGATCTCGCAGGCCCTGGAACTCTAAAGTCAGGCCCTCGGCCTCAGAGTCGCTGCAAAATCAGTTCACCCTCGGCCCCAGCCAACCCAGGTTGCCCTTCCTGCCCCGGTCGGCCATTGGCTCCGGCGTCGGTGCGATACACCAGGCACCCCTTGCTCGCCCCGCCTTTACCGGCCTTGCCCGCAGCCCCGGCCTTGCCCGGCGCACCACCCTCCAGGCGCACCACGATGCGTTCCTGCGGGAAACCTTGCGGCAGGTTCAGGCGAATCCGCCCGCCGGGTGCACCGTCATGCCCGTTGCCACCATCATCACCATTAGCCCCTTTGCTTGCCTGGCCCCAGGCACAACCTCCCGCCTGGCCATTGGCGCCATCAAGGCCCATGTAACCCGGCGCTCCGGCGCCACCACGGGCATCGATGGCCAGGCGTTCGGCGTCGACCTTGGCGAGGGTCAATTCCAGGCTGCGCCCGGAGCGGGCAGCCCGTTCGTAGGTACCGGGCGCCCCTGGCGCGCTGATCTCACTGCCCTCGCCCAGCACAGCATTGCGTACCTCGACAAGCAGAGGTGCTTCGGCAGGCGCAATGGCAATCCGCGCATCGCGGCCCAGTTGCAGATGATCGACCTTCAGCTCGGTCAATGTGGACGGCAACAGCAAGGTCGCCGAATCCGCGACATTCAACTGCTCCAGGTGCACGCTGGCCGACTTGTTCGGCAGCCGCAGCATGGAATGGGGGGCAACCTCCAGGCTCTGCGCCTGGGCCAAGGGCGCGGCCAGCATCGCCAGCAACATCAAATTACGCATGGCGAGGTGCCTCCTGCGGACGGGGAATGGACATGACATGAAAGATACCGGTCAGCAGGATCTGCAGCCGGTCGAACCAGCGATGGCTACGGCCTCGCAGGCTGCCATTGAAAAACAGTACTTCAAGAAAATGCAGGCTCAGCACAAAAATGCCCAAGGCATTGATCAACAGATTCAACGGCAACGGTTGCGGCATCATCAGGTTGAACAGCACCACGCCCCAGAATGCCACGGTCAGGAACTTGCCCAGACCCAGGATGAACTTCATACCCCGCCCCTACGTATCTATTTATTGTTATGTCCACGCGGCCCGAGCATGCGCGCCGCGCAGCCAACACTACCTGCATGCCCAGGCACGCGCCAGCACAGTCAGTTGAGGTGCAGGTCCACCCGTCGGTTGTGCGCACGCCCTTCATCGGTGGCGTTGTCGGCGATTGGCTCATGGGCGCCACGGCCCTCGCTGGTCACCTTCTGCGGCGCCAGGCCCTGACTGATCAGGTATTCGGCGACACTGGCGGCGCGGCGTTCGGAAAGCGCCTGGTTGTAGCTGTCTGAGCCGACGTTGTCGGTATGCCCGACCACCTTGACACGCGTGACCCCCAACTCGTTGAGGCGCGGTAGCAGGCTTTTCAGGCGTTCTTCGCTACCCGGGGTGAGATCGGCGGAATTGAACGCGAACATCACCTGGCCCTGGTCATCGAGGCTGATCACCTCAGGCTTGGGCTGTGGTGCGGGTTGCGCCGGCGGATACTGCGGCAGCGGGCAGCCCATGTGGTTCACCGCTGTATTGGCCGGGGTGTCGGGGCAGCGGTCTCGACGGTCGAACACACCGTCACCATCCTCGTCACCGTCCTGGGCATAACAGATCAGCCCACCGGTGATCGCGCCGAGGGCGCCGAGGCCAGCCGCCCAGCTCGAATTTTCGATGGCGCCAAGGCCACCCCCCACCGCGCCACCGAGCAGGCTGCAGACGGGCCACGTCCTTTGATTGAGAGGCGCACTGCCGTCACTGTGGGTCGCGCAGCCTGCAAGCAGGCTGGTAACCAACAGCAACGGCATCGCCGCCTTCGACATAACACTCATGATGAATGCTCCTGTGTCATCGGCCACCGCCAGCGCGATTGAAGATGCGCCCGCGCCACTTCACAAGGCGCGGGCGCCGTGACGTCAACGCTGGATCTTGATTTCGGTACGACGGTTCATGGCACGCCCCTCGGCCGTGGCATTGTCCGCCACTGGCTGGGTTTCGCCTGCGCCTACCACCGAGACGAAGCTGGAGCGAGGCACACCGCTCTGGATCAAGTAATCGGTTACCGCATGGGCACGGTGCTCGGACAACTTCTGGTTGTACTTGTCGGAGCCCACGCTGTCGGTGTGGCCAGTCACGCTCAGACGGGCGCTCGGCGCCTCTTGCTTCAGGCGCGTGGCAACCGTGTTCAGGCGCTCCTTGTCAGCCGCTGTCAGGCGCGAGGAATTGAACTCGAAGTGCACATCACGAATGACGATCACTTCTTCCTTCTGCACCACCACTTCCTCGACCACAGGCGCCGGCTCAGGCGGGCAGCCATTGGCATCGACCTTCACGCCGCGCGGCGTGTGCGGGCACTTGTCGCGGCTGTCCGGCACGCCATCACCGTCCTCGTCGCCATCGCCGTGAGCCCAGCAATAGCCCGCCGCCAGGCCACCACCGAGCAGCGCGCCCCAGCCAGCCCAGCTGGAGCTCTCGATGGCGCCCAGGCCGGCACCGGCGACGCCCCCGACGGCAGCACACTTCGGCCAGTCGGTTTTTTGCAAACCTGCACAACCAGTCAACACACTGGTGAGCAGTACCAGGGGTAACGCTGTGCGTACTATGCTCATTTTCGTAGCTTCTCCTAGGGGAATCGGCATAAGGCCGATCTCTGGGAGTAAAGACCGCGCAGTCCATCCCTGCCACCAATAAGCCACGACACGGCCTCTTGCCTCTATGCCGGCGGGCAGCAGCCCGCTAGTCTTGGATGACTTGAACGAGGATTGGCAATGACCGACGGTTTTTCCCAGCGCACGCCGCAACAAGCCCTGGCCGCCCTGCTAGAGCGTTTCACCCCGCAGCGCCTGCTGCTGGTGGGCACCCGCTTCCCGGCACTGGATGCCTTTGCCCAGGCGCACCCCCAGGTGGCCATCGAAACCTGCGCGCCGGGGCCATTGCCGGCAGCGCTGGCTGCGCAGCGCTTCGACCTGGCGGTGCTGGTGGATTGCCTGGAACACCTGCCCAAACGCACCGGCCTGCAATTGTTGGGCGGCATCCGCAACCTCAACGCAAGCCGGGTTGCAGTGCTGGCCGACCTGCCCGCCTGCGGTTGGCAAGACACCGATTTCTTCTCGCTGGCGCTGTCGGCCAGCGAGAAATTCCGCCGTGACGAGCAGGTGTTGAGCTTGTTCACCTATGATCTACATGACTACAAGCAGGTCCCGGACTGGCTCAACGCCAAGTTCTGGGCCAACCCGGAAATGTTTGGCAAGTACTGGTGGTAAACCCATGAATTTCAAGGGCTTACCTCACCATGAACGCTATCGAAGCTATGCCAGAGCAGGGCCAACTGTCACCAGCCTGTAACCAGCCTTGTCACCAACGACCATCTCAGGCCCTTTCGGTCTGGCACTACAGACGGTCAGGAATCTATTACCTGAGGGTTCGCCCTCGGGGATGCTCTACCCGTAGTCTCGCCATCTCTCTCCGTTCTACCGATAGGCCAACCGCTATGCAGTTCTCCAAGGACATCCTCAAGACACTGGCTGTCTTCCACCTCGACCGCCCTGAGGCTTCGTGGGAGGACCTCAAGGAACGCCTCAAGGAGATCGCTGAGGACGCCCTACAGGGCCATAGCGAGGACTCACGGGGCCTTTACATGGAAATCTATGACCAGATGAGCAACCACCTCGCTGAGGCTGCCTCGCTTGGTCGATTCACTGGGAGCCAGCAGCGAGCCATCGGCACAGGCCAACGGGTTCTCAGGGCTGCTCAGGAACGTCTTGAGGGTCGTCCTCAGGACCTCACGGAGATCATTGGGGAGCTGTCTTGTAGCACGTCTGTAGCCCCTTCTGTGTCCCTATCTGTAAATGCGTCCCTTCCCCTATCTGTTTCACCGTCAGATGAGCCAGTGACCTTTGAGACCCTCTCAGGGCTCTATCTGGCTGAGCGCAAGGGCAACGTCACTGCGACCACTCACAAATCAGTCACGTCCGCTTGCCGGACCCTCAGCGGGCTCCTTGGAGACTTGAACCTCAAGACCCACACTCGGGCCGATATGGTGGCGCTGAAGGAGAAAGTCATTGATGGTCGCAAACCTCTGACATCCAACAAGCTACTTACTCAGCTATCGACTGTGATGAGCTGGGCGGTAAACAACGGCTTCCTTGAGCGCTCCTTTGACAAGGGCCTGAAGATCGAGAGAGGCGCTGAGAGCACTCGCAAGCCCCTGACTCAGGATCAGGTGGTCAAGATCATGGATCACGCGAACGGTCTGGCTACAGACGATTGGAAACGCTGGGCGTTGTCCCTTGGGGTTCTCACAGGTGCCCGCATTGGGGAAATCTACCAGTTGACCAAGGAGGACATTAAGCAGGTGGACGGCATCACCGTTATCGACATCAACAAAGATGAAAACGGCGGCAAGACCCTGAAGAACAGTTTCTCTGTGAGGCAAGTCCCTCTGGTCGATGGGGCCTATGGGTTCTCCCTTCAGACCTTCCTTGAGTGGGTCAATGCCAACGAAGGCCGTCTGTTCAAGGCCAAGGAGCACTATTTCAACAAGCCGCTCAATGAGGCCCTAAGGGAACCTCTGGGGCTAACCTCTGGCGGGGATCAGTCGTTCCACTCGTTGAGGCATTCCTTGTCGGGCCTGCTGAAGGCCGCTGCGACCCCTGAGGTCATCGCTCAGAGCATCACCGGGCACAGCTCAGGGAACATCACTTACGACCTCTACGCGGGGTCTCAGAGAGTTCCTGTGGGGACGCTCCATGAGGCTCTGGTGAAAGCGTTTCCCCTGATACTAAAATAGTGGCTTTGCCCATCGCATCTCAAGGAAGTGATTCAATGTTAGCGACCATATTTATAGCGATCCTCTGTTTTGTCTTATGGAACGTCCTCAAAGGCACTCTCAGGGCGACCATAAGCCGTTCTGTTCAGTATGCCGCATCGCGGGGTGTTCCTTATGATTTTGCCAGGGCGATGATGGCTGATAGGGCAGTGGTCAAACAGGCTCGACTCCATCTGGTGGGCCATAGTCCGGATATGCGGAGAGAACCGGTCTACGTGCAGTATGGGATTTCAATAATGTATTTGTACGAAGTTTCTGAGCAGGGGAAGCAGCATGTTTGAGTTTATCGGGATCGTAGTAGCTTTAATCTTCGGATGGGCTGTATTGCAAGTGATTGCCAGCCGGGTATTCCCAGAGTACGGACTAAAAAGAGCCCAGCGGCGATACATGAAAGAGCCAAGCGCAGAGAACGAGCGTCTGATGTGGGATGCTCGTCATAGGCTCAATCGACGTAAGCGTGGTTAACGCTACCTTATAGGCACTGTGGGAACTGGTGTCGCAAAACCCCTCACTATGGCTGCACGTTCGCAGCGGCCATATGAGGACCACTGTCATGACCCTGCTCACTCAACCCGGACCACTTCACCGTCACGTCGATCACGAAACCGGAACCATCCTTCACATTGACCCAATCTCTGGCGAGGTCATCACCCACAGAGACATGGTTCGACCGGCAACCCTTGAGGCCCAGTATCAGGCATGGGCCGCTGAGCGTCGTGCCGATGAGTCCCTCTCTGAGGACCACCAGAAAGCCGCCAAGGGCCTTTCCAGCGAGACCCAAGGGCAACCCCAAGAGACCCCAAGCGATGAACCCAAGCGAGGCCGTGGACGCCCAAAGGCCACCTTCGCTAACCCTGTCGCAGCCTACATGCACCTCCTTGCGATTCCCGATCCGCTGCCATGGGTAGACGACATCGTTACTGGGTCGATCATCACCAGTGCCGGAGTCACCAACGGAAAGATCAACGTCAAGGCCCGAGCGGTCATCGGTGCGTTGTTCCTTTCGGAGATCACAGCGGACGCCTGCAAGACCAATGAGTATTCCTTGAGGACTGCCCAGCGAATCGCCAAGGCTGCCCGACACGCTGCCCATGGGATCGCTTCGTATGTGGAGAGACACCCAGACATCAAGGCTGAGATTGTGGCCGAGGTGGGCGCAGAGGCTCTATTCCGGGGCTTAGCGACTTAACGCCGGATAGTATAAAGAAAATCTCAACGACCTCTCAGCGACCATCAGAATCGACAAGCTCATCGACCAGACCCAAAGGGAGAGGGGTTGTTAATTACAACTCCCCTCATCTCTCAGTCATCTCAAAGGGCATCTTAAAGAACAACCGAAAGGAGACCTCTCATCATGACCAGCATTGTCTGCCCAGCTAACTCATGCCTCACCACTGAACAATTGACCACCTTATCCATGGTCTTCCCTCTGCCTGCTCGTGCTCAGCTCATCGAACTACGGAACATCCTCAGCGACTACCGGGCCGCATTCAGAGTCTATAAGGCAGGCGAAGTAACTTTCGACATGGAGGGTCTCGCTCAAAGAGTCCTCGTTAAGTGTCCCGCTAAAACACTCGACCGCCTGAACCAACTGCTCGACCAAGGGCTTTGTCTTCAAGCAATCGCAGTGACGCCTTTGAAGATTCCATTGAGTGGCCCCGAGGGAATCTCACTCACAACTTGAAGGCAACCGTCAAGACTGTCGTTAAAAACCCTCACTATGGGTAAGACAGAACGACCAATAACAAAAATAATTTCTCTCTGCCAATGCTGCACAGCCGTTGCCACGGTTGAACCCTTCGCAATACCGATGCCCTTCAGGCCCGCCATGTCCTGATCGACCAGCGTCACCAGAATCCAAACCTCAAATCAAGAACTCATCCGTCAGCCTTGGAAGGTGCCCACGCGGCTCTCTCCTTGCCGTCTTGTCGTGCGCATCTATGGCACCAAGGCTGAGCGAATGGGTCACCTCACAGGAGAACCCAACCCATGAAAATCACCATCACCAAAGTCCTGAAGAACGAAGTCACCGTGTCGGGCCAGACCCTTAACCGTGAGTACGTCGAGAACATCATGTTGCCCATGCTGGTCGCCCAATGCGGGGCCGTTAAGGGCCAGCAATTCGAGATCGTTAAGGCGTTCGATGAGGCCGGTCTGTCGCTCCAAGCGATTCCCGTAGTTGCCCGAGAGTACCGCCAAGACCAGCACCAGAAGGCCCAAGAGAAGGCTCAGAGAGAGGCTGAGGCCCGTTGGCATCAAGAGCGCTGCCGTGAGTACACGCCCCGTGAGATCGCCCAAGCGAAGGCCGAGCGTGCTGCCCGAGCGGCTGCCATCAAAGAGCATGGCATTCGTATCCGAGCTGCCTCCCGCAGCAATAGCGGTGGCTGGTAACAGCGCCTCCCTCGACACACCCACTTCATTCATCTATTCAGGAGGACCATTCCCATGAAACAACCATTCCAGTACGCCAAGCCATCGACCTACACCACCGCCATCACCGATGAGCACACTGGGTCGATTCGATTCAACACTGCTGATGTTCGCCCAGAGACCCAAGCGGCCACCGATGTGTCCGTCTATGTGGAGGCCCTTGTGGAGGCCGCTGAGGACTACTTGAACGGCGATGAGTGGCGAGAGGCCGCCATGGAGGCAACCCCTTGCGAGTTCCGTCCGGCTGGCTCTGAGGCCACTGGGCAACAAATCATCACCATGGCCGACCGCTCTGTCACCTTCGATCCCCGCAAGAACTGGGATAACGAGACCATCGACAAGGGTGAAGTCCTGGCCGGTTCTGTGATCTTCACTGAGGCCACCGACACGGCATTGGTCATCAGCCACCGTGCCACCATCCTTGACCACAACCTGATGGCAGGCTTCACCGTCCAGTCTATGGAGCAAACCGCTGACAAGATGCTTCGTGATATTGAGCACAGCGCAGCCGGTAAGGTCGCTGCCATCTTGGCAACCGCCCCAAGCACTGAGAGCGTCTCTGAGGCCAAGCCAACGGGTAAGCCTGCTGAGATCGCAGAGGACCTCATCGACATCCTCACGACCCACGTTAACCAGACTGTAGGGACCTCGCTGAGTGACTTCGTGATCTTGCTGCCTGTATCGCAGGTGGCGGTCCTTGAGCGTGCTGCTCAACGTGCCGGTCAGGACTCTATTGAGGACCTAATCGGCGCAGGCGTACAGGCGTACACCGGGACCGACCACGGCATCTTCATGTTGCCCAAGCTGTTCACCTCACTGAGCTACCGTGAGCGCCAAGACGGCAGCGTGTGGCGCATCGAAGCGACCCGCAACCCGAACGCCCAAGGCTGGGACCTTGAGATCATGGCTGTGGTGGACATCATCGCCAATGGCATGGTCAAGGTGAAACTGACTACCGATGGTCTTCAGACCGTCCAAGTGCCGTTCCCGCTGGTCACCAATGTGAAGCTGACCGCCGAGTGATCCAGTAAGTAGCCCCGTAAGGCCGGACCTAAAGAGGGACCGGCGGGGGCACCGCTTCAACGAGCTGAAATCTCAGCCCGTCTTTGTGCATCCAGAAAATGGACGCGCAAACCAATACTGCCCGTCGCTGGGCACACCTAAACGAAAGTCTTCCTGTTTGTTCCTTCATGCCACCGGCAGAACCCTTGGTCGGGTCTTTCGGCTGCCCGTGGGAGCGAACTTGAGGGAGCAAACAAGAGGAAAAGACCAATGAGCATCGACATCAAACACAAGCATTCCGGTCACGTCATCATCATCGAAGGCCACGCCTTCAAGGCAAACGACCGGGGCCAATGGGACCTGACAGACATCTGGCGAACCCTGAAGCTGCCAAAGGGCAAGCAACCGGGCCAATGGAACAACTTGAAGGAAGGCCAATACATGAGGGAAATGGGTTTTTCCCATTCCGCTAAGGCTGGTGCAGTTACAGTGACCCACGCCAACAAACGAGCAGCTCTTGCCTATGCGGGCTGGGTCTCTCGTGAGTTCGAGACGATGGTCTATGACGCCTTCGAGGCGATCCTTGAGATGCCGGAGGTAGCTGCACTGGTGGCCGACAAGATGGCCTCACTGGGCAATGACCATGGTGCAAACATCCTCAAGCGCATGACCTTCAACGACAAGTGCGATTGGAAAGCAATGAAGGCTCCCCACAAGAATACTCAAAGGGGCCTAAAGGCTGCCGTCAGAAAAGGCCATTTGACACTTCAGCGAGCTGGCGAGCTTGGACTTAGAATCTAAGCAGGAATAAATACTTTCGTAACCAGAAGCTAAGGGTCTATGCTTGTGGAATAACTCGAATCTCAAGGGACTACGATGAGTGTCACGCTATGTTACACCTACAAGGGCAAGCGAGTCGTCACTAAGGTTCCTGTTGAGTCTCTGACCCCACATGCAGCGCTATGCTTTGCATTACTTCAATCAGGTGCTTCTGATGACCAATCTCAAAAGAGCTGGCCGCATTCCTATGAGCGCCTCCTTGAAGTAGCTCAACAACACGAACTCACAGACGTTCGTTTTCACAAGTCATTTTAATCTCTATAGGAGAACCCCATGGACCACCTACAGGCCCTCTACTGGGTCTGTCTGGCCGTTCAACTGGGGTTCTGGTTGTGGTCGCATAGACCCTCTTGAGAATCTGACAGAAAAATCTGAAAGGTCACCATTACAAGACTTCCCGCGCAGGTTCCCCCGTAGGCCCTCGCATGGGTGCCCGTGGGTGCGTTAAGGACCCCAGTAATTCGCCCTTGCGGTCTCGCTGTCTGTCACCAACACTGTCACCAGCTTTGTCACCAAATTCCTTGAGGTCCTCTATGAAGCCCGCTACGCTTGGCCTGCCGCCATACCCCACTCAGTTCTGGGCCAACCCTGAAAACTTCGGCAAGTATTGGTGGTGATGATGAGTGTCTCGGTTTGCCCTTGTGGCAGCGGCAACCTGCTCGACGCCTGCTGTGGGCATTACCATGCCGGCACTGCGGCTCCCGACGCCCAGACGTTGATGCGTTCGCGCTACAGCGCCTATGTATTGGGGCTGGTCGACTACCTGGTGGCCACCACCCTGCCGGCCCAGCAGGAGGGGCTGGATCGTGCTGCCATGGCAGCATGGAGCGCCCAGAGCACCTGGCTGGGCCTGGAGGTGGAAAGCGCCGAAGTACTCGGCGGCCAGCCCGAACACGCCTTCGTGACCTTCACCGCACGCTGGCATGACCAGGCGGGCGACCATCAGCACCGTGAGCGCTCTGCTTTCGTGCAGCACGAGCGGCGCTGGTATTTCATCGACCCCACCGTTGCGCTCAAGGCCGGCCGCAACGACCCCTGCCCCTGCGGCAGCGGGCAGAAATTCAAGAAATGCTGTGCCAGCTACGTTGGCAATTGAGCATGATTGCCGCCACCCGCCTGCTGTTGCTCGGCGCCTTGCTGGGGCTGCTGGCGGGCTGTGCGAGCTGGGGCGACGATGATACGCGCGAGCCTGAGCTGCACCTGGACAAGGTGGAAACGGTAAAGGCGCGGCTGCTGCAGCAGGAATTCGTCCTGCACCTGCGCGTCGACAACCCCAACGACAGCCGCCTGTTCATTCGCAACCTGAGCTATTCGGTGTGGCTCGACGACCTGCTGCTGGCGCAGGACGAAGTGAGCCTATGGCGCAGCGTTGGCGGGCATGCCCGGCGCACGTTCAAGATCACCGCGCGAACCAATCTGTGGCAGCACCTGAAACCGCTGGCCAAGCTGCTCAAGAGCGGGCAGCCACTGCATTACCGCCTGCGGGGCGAGCTGGAGACCGGACTGATCATCCATCAGGACCTGCACTTGTCGCGCAGTGGTGAGATAATCCCCGGCGATCTCATACCGGAGTAACCCTGCAATGACCCAGCAACCCCATGTTCATGGCCCTGACTGCAACCACGGTCACGATCATCAGCATGATCACGACCATGGCCATGTACACGGCCCTCACTGCAACCATGGCCACCAGGAGCCTGTGCGCAACGCCCTGAAGGACGTCGGCCGCAACGACCCGTGCCCGTGCGGCAGCCAGAAAAAGTTCAAGAAGTGCCACGGCGCTTGATTCATTGAACTCGGGTACCTGCAGCGACGATGGCGGCGGTGCGGGTACCGCTGGTAAATAAACCGCTGTCGCACCTTGCACGGCGCCTGCGCGCTCACTACCTTAGCGCCTTTCGAACCCCGCCACGCCTTGCAGGAGCCCTTGTCATGGCCGCCCCAGTCCTTCCTCCCTTCCGCCTGCGGTTCAGTAGCGCCGCCACGCTGCTCGGCATGCTCGGGCTCGCCGGCTGCCAGATGGGTGGTTACCAGGACAGCGTGCCACCGTCGACCGGCGTGCAGCCACTCAAAGGCCTGGCGCAGAATGCTTCGGTCCGGCGCAACGCCATGGGCGCACCGCTGATCGAAAGCAGCAGTTTCCATGACGCGCTGTTCACCCTCGGCTATGTGCATGCCGGCGATCGCATCGAGCAGATGCTTGCCATGCGCCTGCTCGCCCAAGGCCGCCTGGCGGAGCTGGCCGGCAGCGAAGCGCTGGATATCGACCGGCTGATGCGCGCCGCTAACCTGAAGCAGAACGCCGCCCAGCAGTACGCCGATGCCTCGCCGCGCCTGAAGCGCTTCTTTGAAGTGTACGCCCGTGGGGTCAACGCCTACCTGTTCCGCTACCGCGACAAGCTGCCGGCCAACCTGGCCAGCAGTGGCTATCGCCCTGAGTACTGGAAGCCTGAAGACTCGGCATTGATCTTCAATCTGTACGCCTTCAGCCAGTCGGTAAACCTGCAGGAAGAACTCAGCGCCCTGACCCTGGCGCAGAAAGTCGGCAACGACAAACTGCCCTGGTTGTTGCCCGGCGCACCGGACGAGCCCTTGGCAGAAGCCGAGGTGGAAAAACTCAAGGGCCTGAACCTGAGCAGCCAACTGCCAGGTTTGCCCGCGCTGGCAGCGGCCAGCCAGAAACTTGCCGATCTCGACCTGCTCGGCAGCCCCGGTTCGGCCAACCTGGCGCTCGGCCCGCAACGCAGCCGCAGCGGCAAGAGCCTGCTGGCCAGCGACAGCCGAGCAGCGTGGGCGCTGAGCCCGGTGCAGATCCACACCGGCAGATATCAGGTCGCAGGCCTGTCATTGCCAGGCCTGCCCATCGTACTGGCCGGCTACAACGGCAAGCTAGCCTGGAGCAGCAGCGCGGTGATGGCCGACAACCAGGACCTGTATCTGGAGCAGCTGCGCCACGCCGGCAGCCAGGTGACCTATCTGGCCGACGGCAAGTGGCTGCCGGCCCGCGCCCGCAGCGAAACCTTCTTCGTCCGTGGCCAGCGCCCAGTGCGCGAGGTGATGTACGACACCCGGCACGGCACCCTGCTCCCCCAGGCAGGCAGCGCCAGCCTGGGCCTGGCCCTGAGCCTGCCCCAACTCAAGGGCGACCGTAGCCTCGACGCGCTGTTCGACCTGACCCGCGCGCAGAATGTCGAGCGCGCCTTCGACAGCACCCGCGAAGTCGCCACTGCCGCGCTCAACTTCGTCTTCGCCGAGCCCGAGCACATCGGCTGGCAGGTCAGCGGCCGCTACCCGAACCGCCGTGAAGGCCAGGGCCTGCTGCCATCGCCCGGCTGGGAGGGGCGCTATGACTGGGATGGTTATGCCGACCCGATGCTGCATCCCTATGACCAGGACCCCGCGGCCGGCTGGATCGCCCATGCCAACCAACGCAGCCTGCCGCGTGGCTACGGCATGCAGCTGTCGAGTACCTGGTACTACCCTGAACGCGCCGAGCGCCTCGGCCAGCTGGCCGGCAACGGTCGGCACGACAACCGCAGCCTGATGGCCCTGCAGAACGATCAGGTGACGTTGCTGAGCGACAAGCTCAAGCAAATGTTCGACGCCCCCGGCATGGCCCAGCCGCTCAAGCAGGCGATTGACGCCCTGCCTGCATCCCAGCGTGACAAGGCGCGCGACACCCTGGCCCGGCTGAAGGCCTTCGACGGCCGTCTGAGCCCGGTCTCGGCCGATGCCGCGCTGTATCAGCTGTTCCTCCAGGAAGTAGCCCGGCAGACCTTCCTCGACGACCTCGGTCCGGAATCGAGCCCAGCCTGGCAAGCCTTTGTCAGCAACGCCCGCCTGTCGTATTCGGCCCAGGCCGACCACCTGCTGGGCCGCGACGACAGCCCGTTCTGGGATGATCGGACTACGCCGCAGAAAGAGGACAAACCGGCCATCCTCGCCCGCAGCCTGGCGGCCGCCGTGGATACTGGCACCGCGCAGCTGGGCAGCGACCGACGCGCCTGGCAGTGGGGCAAACTGCACCAGTACCGCTGGCCGGCCCCTGCTTACCACGGCCTGGGCGACCCACTGAGCCGCTCACCGATGGCTGCCGGTGGCGATTTCACTACCCTGGCCCTGACCCCTTACGCCTGGGGCAGCGATTTCGACACCCGCCTGCCGGCCTCGGCACGCATGATCGTCGACTTCGGCCAGGCCGAGCCGCTCCAGGTCCTGACCAGCAACGGCCAGTCGGGCAACCCGGCCAGTGCGCATTACAGCGACGGGTTGGACGCCTGGTTCAAGGGGCGGTTCATGAGCCTGCCGCTGCAGCCGCAGAACTTTGGCCGGGCCTATGGCAGCCAGCGATTGACACTGGTGCCGGGCCGCTAGTGAAAAAAGCCGCCTGGACTGGCGGCTTTTCCTTTCTGGAGGGCGTCAAGCCGTGACCACAGCGAGTTCGATTCGCTGACCGAGCACATGCAATGCATGCTCGACCTGCTCGATCTTCGAACGATGCAAGAGATCCACCAAGCGATCGACCTGAGGGCGATTGACGCCAAGACGCCGCGCCATCTCGGTCTTGCTCACTTTCTGCTCAACCATGGTATTCCACAGGGCTGCCTTCGCCGCCGTCAGGGCCGGCAAGCGGACAACAGGCTGATCAGCCGATCTCTCGGCAGGTAGCGGTATCGCAATCTTCTGGTCGACATAGAATGAAAGTGCGGACTCCATGGCGTCTACAGCATCGAACAGCGCCTCTTCCTCGGTATCGCCCGCACTAGACATCTCGGGCACATCTGGGCAACTGACCCAGACACTGCCCGCCTCTCGATGAATGATTACTGGATAGTCAAAGGTCATGGTGTTCTCCCCTAATTTCAACATTCGCTCAGGCCCAGATCTTTGAGTATCTTTCTTCTCAGCCCCTCACCAATCTCTTTGGCGCCGTGGTCGGGGAAAATCGTCTGGCGATTACCGAGGTAAACCTTGAAATGGCTGCCTTTGGCCGGAACGAACGTAACACCTCGGGCGCGTAGCCATCGGCGAAACTCACTGTATTTCATACGGGCCTTCGATTGCTCAATGTGCATTACACGCACACCAAGCGCAACATTTTTGTTGCGCATGATAAATGTGAGCCCGTAGTAAAGCGCGAATGGCGCGTCTGCGTTTCTGAACAATGTGTAGTCTTTTTCGCTGCTTCATAGCGTTGAGAGAAATGGCAGCCAGCGATTGACACTGGTGCCGGGCCGCTAGCGGCCAGAGTTCCTCCTGACCACCCTCGAGCCATGTACTTAGCATCCTGTCGTACTGCATTTGCCTTTCGGCGAGCGCAGTACAACCCAACTTAAAAGGATGACTAACATGAGCAGCGAAACCCTCAGGATCGAAATCTCCTGGCCAGCATCGATGACCGTTCCGGCAGGCGCGACCATCAATGCGCAGCTGTGGGCTGGCAATGCAAGCGCCGGCTACAGCCTGATCGGCGACCTGGATGCCTCGGCAGCCGCAGTTAGCTCGCCGGCCATACTGGAAATTCCTTACAGCCAGGAAGACCTGCAGTCCCATGATGGCAAGACGACCTGGGACTACTTCCATACCTCGCCCTACCTGGCGCACGACAACAAACGCCTGAATATCGGCTATGCGCAAAAAATCAGCATTGCCGATGCCAAGGCCAACGGCTGGAAAATAAACCTGCGCTGAGCATTCGAGGCGCCATCCCGGAACCCGGGCTGGCGCTCGTCATCGTCCGAACTTCCCCCACCCTGTGACGTTCTCAACTGGTAAGCCCTCTACCCAGGCATTGCCATGGATCTTGTCATCGCCCGCCCCGAAGGCCTGTACTGCCCGCCGGGGGACTTTTATATCGACCCCTGGCGTCCGGTCGAGCGCGCCGTGATCACCCACGGCCATGGCGACCATGCCCGCACCGGCAATCAGCACTATCTGACCGCCGCCCCCGGAGCCGGCATCCTGCGCAGCCGACTGGGCCAAGGCATCGACCTGCAGACGCTGCCCTACGGTGAATGCATCCAGCATCACGGCGTCACCCTCAGCCTGCACCCGGCCGGCCATGTGCTGGGTTCGGCACAGGTGCGTCTTGAGTACCAAGGCGAAGTATGGGTCGCTTCGGGTGATTACAAAGTCGAGCCGGACGGCACCTGCGCAGCCTTCGAGCCGGTGCGCTGCCATACCTTCATCACCGAGTCCACGTTCGGCCTGCCGATCTACCGTTGGCCCAGCCAGGCAGATATCTTTGCCGGGATCAATGCCTGGTGGCGGAGCAACTGTGAACAAGGCAAGGCCAGCGTGCTGTTCTGCTATGCCTTCGGCAAGGCTCAGCGAATTCTCCATGGCCTGGACCCGGACATCGGGCCGATCCTTGTGCATGGCGCTGTCGAGCCGCTGAACCGGGTATACCGCGAAGCCGGTGTGCGCCTGCCGACCACCCGCTATGCCGGGGAGGTCCCGCGCAACGACCCGCTGCTGCGCCAGGCATTGATCCTGGCGCCGCCCTCCGCCGCAGGGAGTAGCTGGATGCGCCGATTCGGCGAATACAGCGATGCCTTTGCCAGCGGCTGGATGCTGTTGCGCGGTACCCGCCGTCGGCGTGGTGTCGACCGTGGCTTCGTGTTGTCCGACCACGCCGACTGGCCGGGGTTGCTGTGGGCCATCGAGCAGACGGCTGCCGAGCGGGTCATGGTCACCCACGGGTCAGTGAATGTGCTGGTGCGCTACCTGAACGAACAAGGCCTGGATGCCCGTGCCTTCGTGACCGAATACGGCGAAGAGGATGACATCACCGCCACGGAGCCCGAGGAATGAAAGCCTTCGCCGAACTGTACCTGCGCCTGGATGCGACCACCTCCAGCAACGCCAAACTCGAAGCCTTGCGTGACTACTTTGCTAAAGCACCCGCCGAAGATGCTGTCTGGGCCGTCTACTTCCTGGCTGGCGGGCGTCCGCGCCAGTTGGTGCCGACCCGCGTTTTACGCGAATTGGCCACGGCCTTGGCGGGGTTGCCCGACTGGTTGTTCGAAGAAAGTTACCAGGCAGTCGGCGACCTGGCCGAAACCATCTCGCTGCTGTTGCCGCAAGCCTTCCATGCCAGCGAAGACGGCCTGGCACACTGGGTCGAAGCGCATCTGCTACCCTTGCGCGGCCTGCCGCCAGAGGAAATCCAGCGACGCCTGCCCCCGCTGTGGGCACAGCTGGACCGCCCCAGCCTGATGCTGTGCCTGAAGCTGATCACCGGCAGCTTTCGCGTCGGTGTGTCCAAGCTGCTGGTCACTCGCGCCCTGGCGCAACTGGCGGGCCTCGATGCCAAGCGCGTGGCCCAGCGCTTGGTCGGCTATACCGATATCGGCCACCGCCCGACGGCCGCCAGCTACCATCGCCTGATCGCCGAAGAATCCAGCGATGAACATAGCCAGCGGGGTGGCCAACCTTATCCCTTCTTCCTCGCTCACGCCCTGCAGGCACCGCCCGAGCAGTTCGAAGCGCTGCTCGGTCCTCCCGCTGGCTGGCTGATCGAATGGAAGTGGGATGGCATACGCGCTCAAGTGGTCAAGCGTGATGGCCAGCTGTGGATTTGGTCCCGAGGCGAAGAACTGGTCACCGAGCGCTTTCCCGAGCTGCACAGCCTGGCCGAAAGCTTGCCCGACGGTACGGTGCTCGACGGTGAGATCCTGGTCTGGAAGCCCGGCGTCGATGCCGGCGCACCGGCAGTGCAGCCGTTCGCCGTGCTGCAACAGCGCATCGGCCGCAAGACACTGGGCAAGAAGTTGCTGGCGGACGCGCCGGTAGTGCTGCAAGCCTATGACTTGCTGGAGTGGCAAGGCGAGGACTGGCGCAGCCGGCCTCACCATGAACGGCGCCAGCAACTGCAGCGCCTGTTGGCAGAACATCCCTTGGCCCCCCTGCTGCTTTCACCACTGCTCGAGGGCAACGACTGGGGCGAACTGGCGCGGCAACGCGAGCAATCGCGCAGCCTGGGTGTGGAGGGCTTGATGCTCAAGCAGCGTGACGCGCTGTACGGCGTGGGCCGGACCAAGGACATGGGGTTGTGGTGGAAGTGGAAGATCGACCCGTTCAGCGTCGATGCGGTGCTGATCTACGCCCAACGCGGCCATGGCCGCCGTGCCAGCCTCTACAGCGACTACACCTTCGCCGTGTGGAATGCGCCAGCGGGCACGCCCGACCGTGCGCTGGTGCCCTTCGCCAAGGCTTATTCCGGGCTCAGCGACGCAGAGATGCGCAAGGTGGATGCGATCATTCGCAAGACCACGGTGGAAACCTTCGGGCCGGTGCGTAGCGTCACCCCGACACTGGTCTTTGAGCTGGGCTTCGAGGGCATCGCGCTGTCCAAGCGCCACAAGAGCGGTATCGCCGTGCGATTTCCGCGGATGTTGCGCTGGCGCCTGGACAAACCGGTCGATGAAGCCGATGACCTGGCAAGCCTGCAGGCATTGTTGGTCTGAAAGAAGGCCTCACGGTGAGGCGCGGTAACGGAAATTATGCTTCTATCTTTGTGCCGACCCGTGTCGCAGAACGTTTTCGCCACGCAGCCAGGACCCCCATGCACCATTCAACCCACGACTTGCTCTCGCCCGTACCGGGCATTTCACGCCAATTGCACAGCTTCCACTTCGGCCCACGGGGTGGCGCCAAGGTGTATATCCAGGCCTCGCTGCATGCCGACGAACTGCCCGGCATGCTGGTCGCCTGGCATCTCAAGCGTCGCCTCGCCGAGCTGGAACAGCAGGGTCGCCTGCTGCGCGAAATCATCCTGGTACCCGTGGCCAACCCGGTCGGCCTGGAACAGGTGATGCTGGATGCGCCCCTGGGCCGTTTCGAACTGCAGAGCGGCGAGAACTTCAACCGCAACTTCGTCGACCTTTCCGACAGCATCGGCGACCAGATCGAAGGTCATCTGAGCCAGGACCCGGCGCACAACGTGGCGCTGATCCGCGAGTACCTGCGGCGTGGCCTGGATGCCCACCCGGCGCGCACGCCGTTGCAGTCGCAGCGCCTGACCTTGCAACGGCTGGCCTGCGATGCCGACCTGGTGCTGGACCTGCACTGTGATTTCGAAGCGGTCGAGCACCTGTATACCACCCCGGAAGCCTGGCCGCAGGTCGAGCCACTGGCCCGCTACCTGGGCGCCCAGGCCAGCCTGTTGGCCACCGACTCCGGCGGGCAATCGTTCGACGAATGCTTCAGCCTGGTCTGGTGGCAGCTGCAGCAACGCTTTGGCAAGCACTTCCCGATCCCGCTGGGGAGCATCTCGGTCACCGTAGAACTGCGGGGCCAGGCCGACGTCAGCCATGACCTGGCCAGCCAGGACTGCCAGGCGATTCTCGACTATCTTACCCATGCCGGCGTCATCGAAGGCACCGCCACCCCGCTGCCCGAGCTGCCGCGGCCGGCCACCCCACTGGCCGCTGTCGAACCCGTGGCAGCGCCCCTTGGCGGGCTGCTGGTGTATCACGCCCGCCCCGGTCAGCAGCTGGAGGCCGGGCAACTGATCGCTGAAGTCATCGACCCGCTCAGCGACCGGGTGACGGCCGTGCGCAACAGCCAGCCTGGCTTGCTCTACGCCCGCAGCGTGCGGCGCATGGCCACGGCCGGCATGGTCATCGCCCATGTCGCCGGCGAGCAGGTGCTGCGCAGCGGCTACCTGCTGGCCAATTGATCGGTTAAAACCAAAGCGTGCGGCAAGTGGTCTGTAGAAACACAACCTGCGCAGGACTGCTTGCCCCCATGCCCGCCGCTTCCAACCTCGCCGATACCTGGTTCGCCGCCCGCGGCTGGAAACCCTTCGCCTTCCAGCGCCAGGTATGGGCAGCAGTCGGACGTGGCGAATCAGGGCTATTGCATGCCAGCACAGGGGCGGGCAAGACCTATGCGGTCTGGCTGGCTGCACTACGCGCCTTCGCCACAGCCGCCAGCGGGCGCCAGCCGGCCGCACTGCAGGTGCTGTGGATCACCCCCATGCGCGCACTGGCGGCTGATACAGCGCGCGCGCTGCAAGCGCCAGTGGAGGAGCTCGGCCTGAACTGGACGGTCGGCGTGCGCAGCGGCGATACCGGCAGTGCCGAGCGCGCTCGCCAGGCCCGGCGCCTGCCAAGCGTGCTGATCACCACGCCGGAAAGCCTGACACTGCTGCTGACCCGGGCCCAGGCCGCCGAAGACTTCGCCAGCTTGCGCCTGGTGGTGGTAGATGAATGGCACGAGCTGCTTGGCAACAAGCGCGGCGTTCAACTGCAACTGGCCCTGGCCCGCCTGCGCCGCTGGCATCCGGGCCTGATCACCTGGGGCTTGTCGGCCACGCTCGGCAACCTGCCGCACGCCCTCGACGTACTGTTGCCGGGCGGTGGACTGCTGGTCAAAGGTCGCCAGGACAAACAGCTGCTGGTCGACACCTTGCTGCCCGATGCCATCGAGCGCTTCCCCTGGGCCGGGCACATGGGCCTGAAAATGCTCGGCCAGGTGGCCCATGAACTCGACGCCAGCTCAAGCAGCCTGGTATTCACCAACACCCGTGCCCAGGCCGAACTGTGGTACCAGGCCCTGCTCGACGCCCGCCCCGATTGGGCCGGGCAGATTGCCTTGCATCATGCGTCACTGGCCCGGGCGACCCGCGACTGGGTCGAACAGAGCCTCAAGCAGGGCACGCTCAAGGCCGTCATCTGCACCTCCAGCCTAGACCTGGGGGTGGACTTCCTGCCGGTCGAACGGGTGCTGCAGATCGGTTCGGCCAAAGGCATTGCCCGCCTCATGCAGCGCGCCGGGCGCTCTGGCCATGCCCCGGGACGCCGCTCACGCGTCACCCTGGTGCCCACCCATAGCCTGGAGCTGGTGGAGGCTGCCGCCGCCCGGGCGGCCCTGGCCGTCGGCCATATCGAAGCGCGCCGCTCGCCGCGCCTGTGCCTGGACGTGCTGGTCCAGCATCTGGTCAGCATGGCCCTGGGCAGTGGCTTTCGGCCTGACGAACTGCTCGCGGAAGTCCGCAGCACCTGGGCGTTCCGTGAGCTGCGTGACAGCCAGTGGCAATGGGCGCTGGATTTCGTCAATCACGGCGGCCACGCATTGACGGCGTACCCCGACTATCAGCGTGTCGAGGCGCACCCCGACGGGGTCTGGCGGGTGGCCAGCGAGCGCCTGGCGAGGCGTCACCGCATGGGCATCGGAACCATCGTCAGCGACGCCAGCCTGCAGCTCAAGTATTGGAGCAAGGGTGGGGGCGGCAAGCACCTGGGCAGTGTCGAGGAAGCCTTCATCGCCCGCCTGCGCCCCGGCGATACGTTGGTGTTTGCCGGACGGGTCCTGGAGTTGGTACGGGTAGAAGGGATGACCGCCTACGTGCGCCGCAGCACCGCGCGCAAGGCCGCCGTGGCGCGCTGGAATGGCGGGCGCATGCCACTGTCCAGCGAGCTGGCCGACGCCGTGGTCGAACAACTCGATGCTGCGGCGCATGGGGCCTATCACGGCCCGGAGATGCAGGCCGTGCTGCCGCTGCTGGCCTTGCAGTCGAAGTGGTCAGCCTTACCCACCCGCAACACACTGCTGGCCGAAACGCTGGGATCACGCCAGGGCTCGCATCTGTTCCTCTACCCGTTTGCCGGGCGCATGGCCAACCTGGGCCTGGCCAACCTGATCGCCTGGCGGGTAAGCCGGGTGCAGCCACTGTCGGTATCCATCGCCGTGAACGACTATGGTTTCGAACTGCTCAGCCCCAGCGCCGTGGATTGGGCCAGTTGCCTGCCGGACGCGCTGTCGGGCGACAACCTGCTGGAGGACGTGCTGGCAAGCCTGAACGCTGGCGAAATGGCGCTGCGACGCTTCCGCGAAATCGCCCAGATTGCCGGGCTGGTGTTCGGCGGCTACCCGGCCGCTCAAAAGAGCACCCGACAGATTCAGGCTTCCAGCGGGTTGTTCTATGAAGTATTCCGCAAACACGACGCCAGCAACTTGCTGCTGGGCCAGGCGCGCGATGAAGTACTGAACGAAGAACTGGAGATCGAGCGCCTGCAGCGGCAGTTGCTCAAGATGCAAAACCTGCAACTGGACCTGCGCATGCTGCAACGGCCTGGCCCCTTGGCATTCGCCCTGCTGGTCGAAGGCATGCGCGAGACCTTGAGCACGGAAAAGCTGGCGGACCGCATTGCACGGATGGTGACCGACCTGGAAAAAGCGGCAAACCGGCCATGAATACCTATTTGCCTGTCGAACACTGTGGCGAAACGCTCTGGCTACTACCGGACAAGGCCATCTACTGGCCGGCCCGCCGCACCTTGCTGGTGGCCGACGTTCATATCGGCAAGGCAGCCAGTTACCGGGCACTGCATCAACCCGTTCCGCGTGGTACCACCAGCGCAACCCTGGCACGCCTGGATAGATTACTGCACAGCTACGCCTGCGAGCAGCTGATCATCCTTGGCGACTTCCTGCATGCCCGCGCTGCGCTGGCGCCTGGCACGCAGGCCAGCCTGCAGGCATGGAGAACCCGCCACAGCGCGGTGAAGGTAGTCCTGGTACGGGGTAATCATGATCGCCACGCCGGTGATCCGCCGGTGCAACTGGGAATCGAAGTGGTAGACGAACCCCTGCTGCTGGCGCCCTTTGCCCTGCAGCACGAACCGACGCCCCACCCCAGCCACCCGGTACTCGCCGGGCACGTGCATCCGGTGTACGTGCTACGAGGGCGGGCGCGGCAACGGTTGAGGCTGCCGTGCTTCCTGATCGATGCTCAGGTCAGCCTGCTCCCGGCGTTCGGTGAGTTCACCGGTGGGTGGTTGGTCGAACCGGGTTCCGATACGCGGGTTTTCCTGGCCGGAGGCGATCAGGTCTGGGCGCTGGCCACCTGAGTCAGGCGACAGGAGACGGTGGTGGCTCGTCGGGAAGGGTTGGCTCACCGGGCTCCATCGGGGGATGTTCACCGGGCTCTGGCGGCTGCGGCGTATCAGGATCAGGCTGGTGCGGCACACCGCCAGCCTGCACGGGCAGCGGGTGCGCCAGCAGTGACCAGGCCAGCAACCCGATCTGGTTGGGCTGCAGTACAGCCAGCTTCGCACTGATTGCGGGGTTGAGTTTCATTGGCAGCTCCTGGACGAGGGCCGACACGCTGCATACGTATCGGCACTGTTCAACCTGTTGGAGTGCCATCAGGGAAACTAATTCCCTGCGCTCGTCGGATCAGGTGCGTGGCAGGGTGACGCCGCGCTGCCCTTGGTACTTGCCGCCCCGGTCCTTGTACGACACTTCACACTCTTCGTCGGACTGCAGGAACAGCATCTGCGCCACGCCTTCGTTGGCGTAGATCTTGGCCGGCAGCGTGGTGGTATTGGAGAACTCCAGGGTCACGTGGCCTTCCCACTCCGGCTCCAGCGGCGTGACGTTGACGATGATGCCGCAACGGGCGTAGGTGCTCTTGCCCAGGCAGATGGTCAACACATCACGCGGAATGCGGAAGTACTCGACGGTGCGAGCCAGGGCGAAGGAGTTCGGCGGGATGATGCAGACGTCGCTCTTGATGTCGACGAAGCTGCCGGCATCGAAGTTCTTCGGGTCGACGGTGGCCGAGTTGATGTTGGTGAACACCTTGAATTCGTCGGCGCAGCGCACATCGTAGCCGTAGCTGGAAACGCCAAAGGAGATGACACGGTTGTCCTGCTCGCCGCGCACCTGGCGCTCGACGAACGGTTCGATCATGCCGTGTTCCTGCGCCATGCGGCGAATCCACTTGTCCGATTTGATGCTCATGGCGGGGTGTCCTGAAGAGTTGCGAGGGGAAAATCCAGACGCGCATCTTACCGGTCCCGGCGCCCGGGTTAAAGTTCCAGTGCCCCATCCCGCGCCGGACGGGGGTTGCAGCCGCCGTCGATCCGAATTTGCGTAAAGCGTTCACAGACCATTGGCAGCTCGTGGAAAGTGGGGTAAGGTGGCGCCACTGTGCTGCACGTGACACCGAGAATCTCTAGTTTGATGCACGATCCTGATCGGCCCATCGCTGAATTTTCTGCTCTCTTTGCGCTCAGTCCCGGCCAGGGTTTTTCCTGACCGTTATCAAATTGTCCAAGGAGACAGAAAAATGTCCAACCGTCAATCCGGTGTTGTTAAGTGGTTCAACGATGAGAAAGGCTACGGCTTCATCACCCCTCAGTCGGGCGATGACCTGTTCGTGCACTTCAAAGCCATCCAAGCTGACGGCTTCAAAACCCTGAAAGAAGGCCAGGCTGTTACTTTCGTCGCTACCCGCGGCCAGAAAGGCATGCAGGCTGAAGAAGTTCAAATCGCCTAAGTCGATTTAGCTTTCTAGCTTTCAAAAAAACCCGCCTTCTGGCGGGTTTTTTTATGCCTGACCGAAAATTGGTGCTGGCTTCTTCGCGGGCTCGCCCGCTCCCACACAAACCGCGCAACACTTGAAGGCTGCGCTGTATCCGTGGGAGCGGGATTACCCGCGAAGCAGGCGACTCGGTTCGGATCAGTCCTCGCTGATGGTGATGCTAGGCATCGCCGGCGCCGCCGCTTCCTGCAACACGATGCGTGCGCCTACCTGGCGGGCCAATTCCTGGTAGACCATGGCAATCTGGCTTTCCGGCTCAGCGATCGCCGTCGGCTTGCCGCTGTCGGCCTGTTCGCGGATCAGCATCGACAGCGGCAGCGAGGCCAGCAGGTCGACCCCGTATTGCGCCGCCAGCTTCTCGCCACCGCCTTCGCCGAACAGGTGCTCGGCGTGGCCGCAGTTCGAGCAGATGTGCACGGCCATGTTCTCGACCACGCCCAACACCGGAATGTTGACCTTGCGGAACATCTCCACACCCTTCTTGGCATCCAGCAGGGCCAGGTCCTGTGGCGTGGTAACGATCACCGAACCGGCCACCGGCACCTTCTGCGCCAGGGTCAGCTGGATATCGCCGGTACCCGGCGGCATGTCGATGACCAGATAATCCAGGTCGTCCCAGGCGGTCTGGGTCACCAGCTGCAGCAGCGCACCCGATACCATCGGCCCACGCCAGACCATCGGCGTGTTGTCATCGGTGAGGAACGCCATGGACATCACTTCCACACCATGGGCCTTGATCGGCACGAACCACTTCTGTTCGCGGATCTGCGGGCGGGTACCCTCGGCGATACCGAACATCACGCCCTGGCTGGGGCCGTAGATATCGGCATCGAGAATGCCCACGCGGGCGCCTTCACGGGCCAGGGCCAAGGCCAGGTTGGCCGCGGTGGTCGATTTGCCGACACCGCCCTTGCCCGAGGCCACGGCAATGATGTTCTTGACGTTGGCCATGGCCGGCACCTGGGCCTGGGCCTTGTGAGCGGCGACGACACAGTCGATCGACACCTGGGCCGAGCTGACGCCGTCGAGATTCTCGATCGCGGTCTGCAGCACCTGGGCCCAACCGTTCTTGAACAGGCCGGCGGCGTAGCCCAGTTGCAACTGCACAGCGACTTGCCCGCCCTGGATGTCGATGGCGCGCACGCAACCGGCGCTGACCGGGTCCTGATTCAGGTAGGGGTCGGTGTACTGGCGAAGCACGCCTTCGACGGCGGCACGGGTGACGGCACTCATGGACACTCCCATTGGCAAACTGAGTACGAAACAGACGCCTATCCTAACCCGTCAATCGTCAGCAGATGCGTGCTTGGGGTGAAATATCTTCGCCGGCCCTTTATAGTGGCCGATCACCCTCATTTTTACCCGAGCCAGATAAGTAGCCGAGCCACCATGTCCGAGCCACGTCAGATTCTCGTTACCAGCGCCCTGCCCTATGCCAATGGATCCATCCACCTTGGCCATATGCTGGAGTACATCCAGACGGACATGTGGGTGCGCTTCCAGAAACTGCGCGGCAACCAGTGCATCTACGTCTGCGCCGACGACGCCCACGGCTCGGCCATCATGTTGCGTGCCGAGAAGGAAGGCATCACCCCTGAGCAGCTGATCGCCAATGTCCAGGCCGAGCACAGTGGTGACTTCGCCGACTTCCTGGTGGACTTCGACAACTTCCACTCCACCCACAGTGACGAAAACCGCGAGCTGTCAGGCCTGATCTACGGCCGCCTGCGCGACGCAGGGCACATCGCCACCCGTTCGGTGACCCAGTATTTCGACCCCGAAAAGGGCATGTTCCTGGCCGACCGTTTCATCAAGGGCACCTGCCCGAAATGCGCGGCTGAGGATCAGTACGGCGACAACTGCGAGAAATGCGGCGCCACCTATGCCCCGACTGAGCTGAAGAACCCCAAGTCGGCCATCTCCGGAGCCACTCCGGTGCTGCGCGATTCCCAGCACTTCTTCTTCAAGCTGCCTGACTTCCAGGCCATGCTGCAGCAGTGGACGCGCAGCGGAACCCTGCAGGACGCCGTGGCCAACAAGCTTGCCGAATGGCTGGATTCCGGCCTGCAAGAGTGGGACATCTCGCGTGATGCGCCGTACTTCGGCTTCGAGATCCCGGGCGAGCCGGGCAAGTATTTCTACGTCTGGCTGGACGCGCCAATCGGCTACATGGCCAGCTTCAAGAACCTGTGCGCACGCCGCCCGGAGCTGGACTTCGACGCTTTCTGGAACGAAGGCTCCAAGGCCGAGCTGTATCACTTCATCGGCAAGGACATCGTCAACTTCCACGCCCTGTTCTGGCCTGCCATGCTCGAAGGTGCCGGCTTCCGCAAGCCGACTGCAGTCAACGTGCACGGCTACCTGACCGTCAACGGCGCCAAGATGTCCAAGTCGCGCGGCACCTTCATCAAGGCCCGAACCTACCTGGACCACCTGCACCCGGAATACCTGCGCTACTACTACGCCGCCAAGCTCGGCCGGGGCGTCGATGACCTCGACCTGAACCTCGAGGATTTCGTGCAGAAGGTCAACTCCGACCTGGTTGGCAAAGTGGTCAACATTGCCAGCCGTTGCGCCGGCTTCATCCACAAGGGCAATGCCGGCGTGATGGTCGCTGGCGATGCTGCGCCAGAACTGACCGAGGCCTTCCTCGCCGCCGCCCCGTCGATCGCCGAAGCCTATGAGGGCCGCGATTTTGGCCGTGCCATGCGTGAAATCATGGCGCTGGCTGACCGCGCCAACGCCTGGATCGCTGACAAGGCACCTTGGTCGCTGGCCAAGCAGGAAGGCAAGCAGGACGAGGTCCAGGCCATTTGCGCCCAGGGCATCAACCTGTTCCGCCAGCTGGTGATCTTCCTGAAACCCGTGCTGCCGCTGCTCGCCGCTGATGCCGAGGCATTCCTCAACGTCGCGCCACTGACTTGGAACGACCATCAATCGCGCCTGGAAAACCACCAGCTGAACCCGTTCAAGGCGCTGATGAGCCGTATCGAACCTGCCAAGGTCGAAGCCATGGTCGCTGCCAGCAAGGAAGACCTGCTGGCCGCCGAAGCCCAGGCACCCGCCGGCAACGGCGAGCTGACCAAGGACCCGCTGTCTGCCGAAATCGAGTTCGACACCTTTGCCGCAGTTGACCTGCGTGTCGCACTGATCGTCAAGGCTGAAGCCGTGCCTGGCGCCGACAAGCTCCTGCAGCTGACCCTGGATATCGGCGACGAGCGCCGCAACGTGTTCTCCGGCATCAAGTCGGCCTATCCGGATCCCTCCAAGCTGGAAGGCCGCCTGACCATGATGGTGGCCAACCTCAAGCCGCGCAAAATGCGCTTTGGCGTCTCCGAGGGCATGGTCATGGCGGCCGGCCCTGGCGGCGAAGAGATCTACCTGCTCAGCCCTGACAGTGGCGCCAAGCCAGGTCAGCGCATCAAGTAAGCCTTCTGCCCCGGCCTTACCGCCGGGGCAGTTCCATCTGCAGCACCAATGCCGGACGCTCCAGGCGATTCCCGGCTATCGTCATTCACATGAACGACTCCATGCTGATCCTCGCCAGCGCTGCGCTGGTCAGCCACCTGCTTGTGCAAGCACAGCCGTCAAGCCGCCTGCGCCTGCAGGTCTGTGGCCTGGCGGGGGCCCTGTCCATAGTACTCGGAGCGAGCGGCGGGCAAGCGCTCGAACGCCTCATCGTGGCGCCCTGGCAGTTGCAGGACCTGCGCCTGTTCCTGCTGTTGCCCTGGCTGGCATTGCTGACATGGGGCGTACCGACGGCGCTGCGCAGGTTGCGGCCGCAGTGGCCCACCAGCGGGCTTGCACTGCCATTGCTGGGCAACGCCTTGCTGCTCGGGCTGACGCTGCAAGTGACGGGAGAGGACACCTCGGCGCTTGCTACGTTGCGCTGGGGGGCATCGGCCGGCGTGGGCTTCTGGCTGGCGCTGGTGCTGTTCGACGACCTGCAGCAGCGCAGCCAGCAGGAGGAAGTACCGGCCGCGCTGCGTGGTTTGCCGATTACCTTGATCGGTGCAGGCGTCATGGCCTTGGCGTTCTCCGGGCTCAACGGAATTTTCATTCAATGAATTTGATTCACCGCATCGATGCCCTGCTGCCACAAACCCAATGTGGCAAATGCGGCCACAATGGCTGTCGGCCCTACGCCGAAGAATTGGCAGCGGGCGGGGCCATCAACAAGTGCCCGCCAGGTGGCAGCGAAACCATCGCTGCGCTGGCAGCGCTGCTCAAGAAGCCATTGCTTGCGCCTGACCCGCTGCGCGGCAGCGCACCGCCCCAGGTCGCCTGCATTCGCGAAGCCGAATGCATCGGTTGCACCAAGTGCATCCAGGCCTGCCCGGTCGATGCCATCGTCGGCGCCGCCAAGTTGATGCACACTGTCATTGCCAGCGAATGCACCGGCTGTGACCTGTGCCTGGCGCCCTGCCCGGTCGATTGCATCGAGATGCAGCCACTGCCAGCAGGGGTGGTACCGATCGTCAGCGGCCTGGCTCACTCCCCCGAACAACTGCAGGCCCGCCGCCAGCGCCGCGATCAGGCGCGCCAGCGCCACCAGCAGCGAAACGCCCGCCTGCAACGCGACATCGCGCGCCGTGAGGCGCAGCGCCTGGCGCGTACGGCCGAAGCCACACAAGGCGCGGCAGACCCGATCAAGGCCGCCCTGGAGCGCATCAGGACGCAGAAAAGCGCCGCTGCCGATGCGCTGCCCACAGGCGCCGGGCATGAACATGGCAAGCCCTGACCCACGGCTACGCGCAGCCATGGGCCTGGTGCTGCTGGCCTGCATACCCGGCTTGCTCGCCACCCTCTGGACACAGGGCTGGGGAGTCCTGTTCAGCCTGTTGCTGTGTGCCAGCAGTGCGCTGTGTTGCGAGGCGGCCTTGCTGGCTGTACGTCGCCAGCCTGTCTTACCGGCATTGAACGATGGCAGTGCCCTGGTGACTGCCGTGTTGCTGGCCATCGCCCTACCCGGACAGGCGCCTTGGTGGGTGCCAGTGACAGCAGCAGGCATTGCCATAGGTGTCGGCAAGCAGGCCTTTGGCGGAGTGGGCCGCAATCTGTTCAACCCGGCCATGGTCGGTTACGCCTTCGTGCTGCTGAACTTTCCGCTGCACATGAACCATTGGCCCAACCACGCCATTGGCTTTGTCGACAGCCTGCAGCAGGTGGCTGGCGCGGGCGGCCAGATTGATGCCTGGGCGGGGCCGACCATTCTCGATGGCCTGCGCCACAACCGCAGCCTGACCCTCGAGGAACTGTTCGCCAGTCACCCCGGCTTCGGCAATGTTGGCGGTCGCAGCAGCGAATGGATCAATCTGGCCTTGCTGTTCGGCGGGCTGTTTCTCTTGCAGCGCAAGGTGATCAGCTGGCATGCCCCGGCAGGGCTGCTGGGCGGCCTTTTCCTGTTCAGCCTGCTGGCCTGGAATGGCTCCGGTTCGGATTCGAACGGCTCGCCACTACTGCATCTGTTCAGCGGTTCAACGATGCTGGCAGCATTCTTCATCGCCACCGAGCCGGTATCCGGCCCAAAGGCGAATCTGGCCCGGCTGCTGTTCGGCTTTGGCGCAGGCGCGCTGATCTACCTGATCCGCACCTGGGGCAGTTACCCGGATGGCACGGCCTTCGCCATCCTGTTGATGAACCTGGCGGTTCCCGCCCTGGATCGGTTCGCCTTGCAGCGCCAACAGGTTTCGCCATGATCGCGCCCATGCGCAGCAGCCTTCTGCTCCTTGCCGTCGGCGGGTCGGCAATCGCATCAACGCTGGCCTGGCAGCACTGGACTCGCCAGGCCATCATCGATGCCGAGCGCCAGCTTCAGGCAAGCCAGTTGCTGGCGGTGCTGCCCGCGCAAAGCTACGACAACCGCCCTTTGGACAGCGCGTTGCCATTGCCCGCCGAACAGCCGCAGCACAGCAAGATACTCGCGGCCTATCGCGCGAGCCACGGGACATCGCCAACAGCCATCGTGCTGGTGAGCCAGGTGCAGGGCTATGCCGGCCCCATCAAGCTGACCATCGCCATCGCTGCCGATGGCCGCCTGGTCGGCACTCGGGTAGTCGAACAGCAGGAAAGCCCTGGGTTGGGCGGCCAGATTGCCGATCCGCAGTCTGGCTGGCTGAACCAGTTTGCCAAGCACGGCCTTGGCGACCGCTGGGCAATCAGACGCGACCAGGGCGATTTCGATCAGTTGGCCGGGGCGACCGTTACGTCCCGGGCCGTCATCGATGCCCAGCAGGAAGCCTTGCGGTTTTTTGATCAGCATCGCAGCGAACTGCTTGGAACCTCTCTCCATGAATAGATTCTGCCTGCTGATCACCGGCCTGGCTCCGCTGCTTGGCGCGACTGGCACTGTCACCCATGCGCTGACCATCGCCGCGTGCATGTGGGTGATGATCCTTCTCCACCAAGCCTTCCTTGGCCCGCTGCGGGCATCACTCAGCGGCGCCAGGTACTGGCTGGCAAGCCTGCTGCTGCTGGCTGCGCTTGGCAGTTGCCTGCAATTGGCCCTACGTGCCTGGGCATTGCCATTGGCGCTGACGCTTGGTTATTTTCCTGCGTTGATCTGCCTGCAATGCCTCGCCATCGACACATTGCTGCCAGCTGAAGGGCGCTGGCGGGAATTGTTGCTGCATTTGAGTGGCCTGCTGCTCGCCTGTTTGCTGCTTGGCGCTGGCCGCCAATGGCTGGACGATGTCGCCGGCATGCACCTGGCCCACCTGCCGTCCGGTGGGTTGCTACTGCTCGGCGCTCTACTGGCCTTGTACAATTGGCTGCGCCCCACCCTCACACGTCGTCAAGGAAAGCGTTGAACCCATGAATGCCGCCAAACGCCTGGAGATTTTTCGCAGGCTGCACGAAGATAACCCCGACCCGAAAACGGAATTGGCCTACACCACCCCATTCGAGCTCCTGGTTGCCGTGACGCTTTCCGCGCAATCCACCGATGTCGGCGTCAACAAGGCCACCGCACGCCTGTTTCCGGTCGCCAATACACCGCAGGCCATCTACGCGCTGGGTGTCGAGGGGCTGAGCGAATACATCAAGACCATCGGCCTTTATAACAGCAAGGCCAAGAACGTCATCGAGGCGTGCCGCCTGCTGATCGAGCGCCATGGCGGCGAAGTGCCGCAAACCCGAGAAGCACTGGAAGCGTTACCAGGCGTTGGGCGCAAGACCGCCAACGTGGTGCTCAACACCGCCTTTCGCCAGCCAACCATGGCGGTGGACACGCATATATTCAGGGTCAGCAACCGCACCGGCATCGCGCCTGGCAAGACCGTGCTGGAAGTCGAGAAGAAGCTGGTCAAGTTCGTACCCAAGGACTACCTGCTCGACGCTCACCATTGGCTCATCCTGCATGGCCGCTACGTGTGCCAGGCACGCAAGCCTCGTTGTGGTAGCTGCCGCATCGAAGATCTGTGCGAATACAAGCACAAGACTTGCGACGATTGAGCCAATAGCAAAAATAGTTGCGTTGCGATTGAAAAAATCTTTTTTACCGGACATCGCTTTCTCGTTATAAGGACGGCCAATGGCCCTTTGGCTTGGAGCGACTCATGAGTACCGATAAAGACGACCTGTCGATCGAAGATGACTTTGCTACCGCTGACGACGAAGCGGAGCCTCAGGTAGAAACCGCGAAAACCAACCTGAGCAAGCGTCGTACCATTGACAACCTCCTCGAAGAGCGACGCCTGCAACGGCAACTCGCCGATTTCGACTACGACCTTTAGCCCTCCAAAGCCTCCCTCGGGGAGGCTTTGTCCATGGCTGGTTCAGCTCAGGCCATGGCGACGGGCCAGCTCGATCAGGTCCACCAGCGAATGGGCATTGAGCTTCAGCAACAGGCGCGTCTTGTAGGTGCTGACGGTCTTGTTGCTGAGGTACATGCTGTCGGCTATCTCCTTGTTGGAGCGTCCCCGCGCCAACTGCTGCAGGACCATCAGCTCCCTGGCAGACAGGCGATCGACCATTTCCGTTTCGCTTACTCCCCCAACCCGACCACGTGACTTGTGCAAGGCCTGGTTCGGGAAATAACTGTAACCAGAGAGCACAGCCTTGATGGCGCTCAGCAGCTCGGTGAGCTCCTGCTGCTTGTATACATAGCCAGCGGCGCCCGCTTGCATGCAACGCATGGAGAAATGCCCGGGCGCCTGTGAGGTCAGTACCAGCACACGACTGCCAGGACTCGCTGCTGCCATCCGGCCAATGACCTCCAGACCGTCGAGCTTGGGGATTCCGATATCGAGCACGACGATGTCGGGAAGATGTTCTCGAGTAAGCTGCAAGGCCGCTATGCCATTGTCGGTTTCCGCGACAACATCGTACCCATGTCGCTCCATCAACATGCGCACTGCCAAGCGTATGACCGGATGATCATCCACGATAAGGACTTTGTTCATGCGATATCCATCATTCGTTATTCTGCTTTGACGACTGCCCCACCATAACCGAGCAGAACGCTCAGTGGCGCGTCGATTACCCCTTTAAAAAGCTGAATAGATGAACCTTACGTTGGTTTGGGAATTTTCCTACAACGGAAAAATTTACAGACTGGCTTTGAGAGTGATTAAGAAAAAACGCACGAAGCATGATCGATTTGTCATGCCTCGCTTCCGAAAAATTACCGCACCCGGAAAAAGTCCATAATTTGGTAAAGGGAGCCAGTGGGTTATTGGTATGTAAAACATGCAGGAGGCATTAATCATGACTGAGAACCAACCGGTCGCCCCACTGACGATCATCGCCATATTTGCAGGTATTATCGAAGCTTCTGCTTTGGCAACCCTGCCTTTTCTCAGCGATGAAAGTCAGACGTACTACACATGGTTCCTGGTAGGGTTTCCATTCTTCCTTACGGCGTTGTTCTTCCTCACCCTGAACTTCAACTCCAAATCCTTCTACAAACCTGAACAGTCCGCTCCCCCCAAACGACCGGGCCACCATCGCGTGCCACCCCTCAAGAAATTGTAACCGTCATGTTTTCCGGCCCTGATGCGCAAAAACAGATACAACATCGAATCATGCAAGCCATTACCCAACCGCATGCCGAATACAAGCAATGGCGCTTCTGTAATATGGAGCTACATCAATGCATCCTTCTTACCATCAGCTGCCTGCCTGAGGATTGACCCCATGATGTTGAGAAGCCCGCTGTCGAGAAGACAAAAAAAACCCCGGCCAGAGCCGGGGTTCGTTTGCCAATTCAGCCAGATGCTCAGAGCATCCCGCGGCCTTTGTTGGCAGCGATGCGCATGCGCAGCGCGTTGAGTTTGATGAAGCCAGCAGCATCTGCCTGGTTGTAGGCGCCGCCGTCTTCTTCGAAGGTAGCGATATTGGCATCGAACAGCGAGTCGTCCGACTTGCGGCCAACCACGATGACATTGCCCTTGTACAGTTTAAGTCGCACGACGCCGTTAACGTTGACCTGCGAAGCGTCGATCATCTTCTGCAGCATCAGGCGCTCCGGGCTCCACCAGTAGCCGGTGTAGATCAGGCTGGCATACTTCGGCATCAGCTCGTCTTTCAGGTGAGCAACTTCGCGGTCCAGGGTGATCGACTCAATGGCGCGGTGGGCCTTGAGCATGATGGTACCGCCAGGGGTTTCGTAGCAACCACGGGACTTCATGCCCACGTAACGGTTCTCTACGATGTCCAGACGGCCGATACCGTTGGCGCCGCCGATACGGTTCAGTTCGGCAAGCACGGTGGCTGGGGTCATGTCGACACCGTCGATGGCGACGATGTCACCATTGCGGTAGGTCAGCTCGATGTAGGTAGCCTGGTCCGGGGCGTTCTCTGGCGAGACGCTCCAGCGCCACATGTCTTCTTCGTGCTCGGTCCAGGTATCTTCCAGCACACCGCCTTCATAGGAAATGTGCAGCAGGTTGGCGTCCATCGAGTATGGCGACTTCTTCTTGCCGTGACGCTCGATCGGAATGCCATGCTTTTCGGAGTAATCCATCAGCTTCTCGCGGGACAGCAGGTCCCACTCGCGCCATGGAGCAATCACCTTGACCCCAGGCTTGAGGGCGTAGGCACCCAGCTCGAAGCGAACCTGGTCGTTACCCTTGCCGGTCGCGCCGTGAGAAATGGCGTCGGCGCCGGTTTCGTTGGCGATTTCGATCAGGCGCTTGGCGATCAGCGGGCGAGCGATGGAAGTACCCAGCAGGTACTCGCCTTCGTAGACGGTGTTGGCGCGGAACATCGGGAAGACGAAATCACGCACGAACTCTTCGCGCAGGTCGTCGATGTAGATCTCTTTTACGCCCATCGCCTGAGCTTTGGCGCGAGCCGGCTCGACTTCTTCGCCCTGACCCAGGTCAGCGGTGAACGTCACCACTTCGCAGTTGTAAGTATCCTGCAGCCACTTGAGAATCACCGAAGTATCAAGGCCGCCGGAATACGCCAGTACGACCTTTTTTACGTCCGCCATGCCATCACTCCACGGGGTTGTACGGAAAGGGACCAATTCTACCGGCGTTGCGGATAGATTTACAGTGGGGCGACAGCTTCTGACGACAAAGCGACAGGAACTGTCGGTGGGGCGACGTCTTTCTGTGTTCGCCACAAAGCTTCAGCGCCTTTGAGATCGAGCGCCGCCCGCGCGGCGCATCGCGGGTAAACCCGCTCCCACATCTGTTTCGGGCCAATCTCTCCTGTGAAGCCAACAGGGACCGCCTTGTTGGCATGGCGATGCATCTCCGTGGGCGCTGATGCCGCTCCACCTGTCTCCAGTCATGCGCATAACTGCTCATCATCGGTCTCCAGTCATGCACCAAGGCGGATCCTGTTGGCGGTACAGGAGTGACTGGCCCGAAACAGATGTGGGAGCGGGTTTACCCGCGATGCGCCGCGCGGGCGGCGCTCGATCTCATAGGCGCTGAAAATGTTGTGGCAAGCACCTGGTAGCCCTGATGCAATCCCAAGACCTGCCCCAGAGAAACAACATGGTTTCAGGGTGTCTTCGCTCCGGGCGCACCCGCAGCCGGTGCCGCAGTGGCAGGCGGGATGGCAGGTGCCGCAGGTGCCGGTTGCTGAACCGGCTGCACCACCGGTTTCTCCGCCACCGCCACCCGATCCAGCTCGATATTCACCCGCCGGTTACGTGCCCGATTGGCCGGGCTGTTGTTTTTCACCAGCGGATAGCGCTCGCCATGAAAGCGCACGACGATCTGCTCTTCCGGCACGCCATGGGCCTTGAAGTAATCGGCAACGGCCAAGGCCCGACGTCGCGAAGTATCGCGATTGGTCAGGCGGTTACCGCTGTTGTCGGAATGGCCGTTGAGTTCGATGTGGTTCACCGTCGGGTCAGCCTTGAGGTAATCGAGGATCACGTCCAGCCGCGCACGGGCATTGGCGTCCAGGTCGAAGCCACCGCCCGGGAAGCCCACCTGGGTCTGGCGCACCTGGTCATAGTTCATCGGCAGCATCTTGCTGGCACAGGCCTGATAGTCGCTGTAGGCCTTGGCGAAGCTGACCGGCAGCACGCGTACTTCCATCGCCCTGCCGCCTTCGCCGGTGTAATTGCGCACCACCGTGCTGCGTCCATCGAGCAGGCCGTTGATCAGGCGGCTGGCCTGGCTCTGCGACGAGCTGAACAGCACGCCGCTGCGGGCCATGCGCACAGCGCCGAGGTTCACATCCCCGCGGCCCGGCTGCCAAGGCGCAGCGGCAGCCAGCAAGGTGGCCGAACCTGCGCCAAGCACATTGCTGTGCGATCGCAGCTGGAACACCGGCTGCTCACCAGCCTTGCGCACGAACTCGCCACTGCCGAAACCATCGATCGGTTGGATCAGGCGGCATTCGAACTGGTCACCCTCGACTTTCCAGGCGACATTCTCCATGCGGGTCTGGAAGGTCAGTGCACCGGCCGGCAGGCTGGCGACAAGGGTCAACAGGGCTAGGTAACGCTGGCGCACGGGTGGCTCCACAAATTATGACGACTTACAGGCAGGCTATCGGACGCTGGCCGGAAAACTTGATAGCCGTGCTCGGACCGGGGTTTTCCGGTAGCATTGGGGCCTGAGTTCGACCCGCCTGGAATTCCCAATGTCCGATCGCCTGACCCTCCTGCGTCCCGACGACTGGCACATCCATCTGCGCGATGGTGCCGTCCTGCCCCATACCGTTGGCGATGTGGCGCGTACTTTCGCCCGTGCCATCATCATGCCCAACCTGGTTCCGCCGGTGCGCAATGCCGTCGAAGCCAGCGCCTACCGCGAGCGCATACTTGCCGCACGCCCGGCTGGCAGCCGCTTCGAACCGCTGATGGTGCTGTACCTCACCGACCGTACCAGCCCCGAGGACATCCGCGCGGCCAAGGCCAGCGGTATCGTCTACGCCGCCAAGCTGTACCCTGCCGGCGCGACGACCAACTCCGATTCGGGCGTGACCAGCATCGACAACATCTTCCCGGCCATCGAGGCACTGGCGGACGTCGGCATGCCCTTGCTGGTGCACGGTGAAGTCACCCGCAGCGAAATCGACGTGTTCGACCGCGAGAAGCGCTTCATCGACGAGCACATGCGCCGCCTGGTCGAGCGCTTCCCGACCCTGAAAGTGGTCTTCGAGCACATCACCACAGGCGACGCCGCGCAGTTCGTCACCGAAGCCCCGGCCAACGTCGGTGCAACCATCACTGCCCAGCACCTGCTGTACAACCGCAACCACATGCTGGTTGGCGGTATCCGCCCGCACTTCTATTGCTTGCCGATCCTCAAGCGCAACACCCACCAGGTGGCGCTGCTGGACGCGGCCACCAGCGGCAACCCGAAGTTCTTCCTCGGCACCGACTCGGCACCGCATGCCCGTCACGCCAAGGAAGCTGCCTGCGGTTGTGCCGGTTGCTACACCGCATACGCGGCCATCGAGATGTACGCCGAGGCGTTCGAGCAGCGCAATGCGCTGGACAAGCTGGAAGGTTTCGCCAGCCTGCATGGCCCGGCCTTCTATGGCCTGCCAGCGAACACCGACACCATCACCCTGGTTCGCGAAGAATGGACCGCCCCGGACAGCCTGCCATTCGGCGAGCAAACCGTGATCCCGCTGCGCGCCGGTGAAAAACTGCGCTGGCGCCTGCTGGAGGACAATGCGTGAGCGAAGACCTGTACGAAGACGACCAGGACGGCCAGGTCGGCGGCGGTTCGCGCCACCCGATGGCCGAGCGCTTCCGTGGCTATCTGCCGGTAGTCGTGGATGTCGAGACTGGCGGCTTCAACAGCGCCACCGACGCCCTGCTGGAAATTGCCGCAGTGACCATCGGCATGGACGAAAAGGGCTTTCTGTTCCCCGAGCACACCTACTTCTACCGGGTCGAACCGTTCGAAGGGGCCAATATCGAGCCGGCCGCGCTGGAGTTCACCGGCATCAAGCTGGATCACCCGCTGCGCATGGCGGTGAGCGAGGAAAGCGCGCTCACCGACATCTTCCGCGGTGTGCGCAAGGCGCTTAAAGCCAACGGCTGCAAACGGGCGATCCTGGTCGGCCACAACAGCAGCTTCGACCTTGGTTTCCTTAATGCGGCGGTCACGCGTAACGACATAAAGCGTAACCCGTTCCACCCGTTCTCCAGCTTCGACACCGCGACCCTGGCTGGCCTGGCCTATGGCCAGACCGTACTGGCGCGAGCCTGCCAGAGCGCTGACATCGACTTCGATGGGCGTGAAGCGCACTCGGCGCGTTACGATACCGAGAAGACGGCCGAGCTGTTCTGCGGCATTGTCAACCGCTGGAAGGAAATGGGCGGCTGGCGCGACTTCAACGACTGACCTGAAAAGCTTCGCGGGCACGCCCGCTCCCACAGGTATCGCACAATGCCAACGGCCTGTGGTGTACCTGTGGGAGCGGGCGAGCCCGCGAAGAGGCCGGCACAAGCTGGCACAAAAAAACCGGCCACATGGGCCGGTTTTTTTCATGCGCGTGGCATTACAGCTTGCCAGCGTTCTCGCTCAGGTAAGCAGCAACGCCTTCTGGCGAAGCGGTCATGCCTTGGTCGCCTTTCTTCCAGTTGGCCGGGCAGACTTCGCCGTGCTCTTCGTGGAATTGCAGGGCGTCGACCAGACGCAGCAGTTCGTCCATGTTGCGGCCCAGTGGCAGGTCGTTGACGATCTGCGAACGAACGACACCGTTGGTGTCGATCAGGAAGGCGCCGCGGAAGGCTACGCCGCCTTCGGACTCGACGTCGTAGGCCTTGCAGATTTCGTGGGTGATGTCGGCAGCCAGGGTGTACTTGACCTGGCCGATACCGCCGGCGTTGACCGGAGTGTTACGCCAGGCGTTGTGGGTGAAGTGCGAGTCGATCGAAACGCCGATCACTTCTACGTTGCGCGCCTGGAAGTCAGGGATGCGGTTGTCCAGGGCGATCAGCTCGGACGGGCAGACGAAGGTGAAGTCCAGTGGGTAGAAGAACACCAGGCCGTACTTGCCCTTGATAGCCGAAGCCAGGTTGAAGCTGTCGACGATTTCGCCATTGCCCAGGACAGCTGGGACGGTGAAGTCGGGGGCTTGTTTGCCAACGAGTACGCTCATTGTAATCTCCTGATGAGGGTGAAGAACCGTTTGCCGGGCCAAGGCAGGCTTGCCCGACATCCAACAAAGGCTGACCATCATACACGGCTTCCAGTGACAGGCCGAATGCAACCGTCGGTCGCTCAAGCACGGCCCTTTCAGAAAGTCCTTTGACAAGCATTCTCATTAACATTAAGCTCCAACCCATCGACTCAACCCGCGATGGTCAGCCCTTATGTATGTGTGTCTTTGTGTCGGCGTCACCGACGGACAGATCCGCGATGCGATCTATGAAGGATGCTGCAGTTACAAGGAAGTCCGTGCAGCGACCAACGTCGCCAGCCAGTGTGGCAAATGCGCCTGCCTGGCCAAAGAGGTGGTCCGTGAGACCCTCACCGAACTGCAGGTGAGCCAGCACGCCGCCCTGCCCTATCCGGTGGAATTTACTGCTGCCTGATATTACAGAATTCGAAGAACCGGACCACGTGTCCGGTTTTTTTATGCCTGAATATCAATAAGTTAGCGTTCCAACGCGGTTCACAAACATTCTTATTCCTATTAATTTTCACTTATTATTCAAACACTTAGGTTTGACAGCCCCCTGTTACAGGCTCAAACTTCCCTGTATTGGCACACTTCTACAGGGCAGGAACCCGACATGAAAGGCGACGTAAGCGTCATCCAGCATCTCAACAAGATCCTCGGAAACGAGCTGGTCGCGATCAACCAGTACTTCCTGCACGCGCGCATGTATGAAGATTGGGGCCTGAACAAGCTCGGCAAGCACGAGTACAAGGAATCCATCGATGAGATGAAGCACGCTGACAAACTGATCAAGCGTATTCTTTTCCTCGAAGGCATCCCCAACGTCCAGGACCTTGGCAAGCTGCTGATCGGTGAACACACCAAAGAGATGCTCGAGTGCGACCTGAAGATCGAACAGAAAGGCCTGGTCGACCTGAAAGCCGCCATCGCCCACTGCGAAACCGCTGGCGACTTCGGCTCGCGTGACCTGCTCGAAGACATCCTCGAAGCCGAGGAAGAACACATCGACTGGCTGGAAACCCAGCTGGGCCTGATCGACAAGATCGGCATCGAGAACTACCTGCAGTCGCAGATGGGCGAAGAATAAAATTCCCGCCCCTAAAAAAACCCGCTCTGAGCGGGTTTTTTCATGGCTGCCTGATGATCAGGCTTCGGAGGCCTTGGCCTTGGCGGTGGCGTCCTTGATCAGGGTCTGCAGCTCACCCTTCTCGAACATTTCCAGCATGATATCGCTACCGCCAACCAGCTCACCGGCTACCCACAATTGCGGGAAAGTCGGCCAGTTGGCGTATTTTGGCAGGTTGGCGCGGATTTCCGGGTTCTGCAGGATGTCGACGTAGGCGAACTTCTCGCCGCAACCCATCACAGCCTGCGAAGCACGCGCGGAGAAGCCACACTGCGGGGCATTCGGCGAGCCTTTCATGTAAAGCAGAACGGTGTTGTTGGCAATCTGCTCTTTGATCGTTTCGATGATATCCATGTAGCACCTCGGCTGAACTTTCCGACGCGATCGTCGGCACGGTGACGCATTGTATCGGAAAGCCGAGCAGCGTGCTCGGCCTTACCGTTGCTCAGGCAGCCTCGACCTGCACGGGCACGCCATTGAGCGCAGCATTACCGGAAACCGCGTCACGCAGGCGCTCGTCCGTCAGGTCATTGGCGCTCACACCGGCTTGTGCCTGGGCGACCTGCAACTGCACGCCCTGGCGACCATGACCGAAACCGTGGGGCAGGCTGACCACCCCGGGCATCATGTCTTCACAGGCCTGCACCTCGACCTCCAGCAGGCCAGTGCGCGAACGGATACGCACCCGCTGGCCATCCTGCAATTGCCGGTCGTGCATGTCGTGGGGGTGCATCAGCAGTTGATGACGCGGCTTGCCTTTGACCAAGCGATGATAGTTGTGCATCCACGAATTGTTGCTGCGCACATGGCGTCGACCGATCAGCAGCAATTCGCCCGGCGCAGGCGGCGCCTGCGAGGCCAACCGCTGCAGGTCATCCAGCAGCACCTGCGGCGCCGCCTCGACGGCTTTGCTGGCGGTTGCCAGGCGCGTCGCCAGGTTGGCGCGCAGCGGTCCCAGGTCAAGCCCGTGAGGGTAGTGCTCCAGCGCCTGCAGCGACAGGTTCCAGGCGCTGGCCTCGCCATAGCGCCCCTTGCGCAGGGCCAGATCGATCATCTGCGCTGGCGGCCAGGTCGGTTTCAGATCCAGTTCAGCGCGCTTGGCGAAGGCCTGGGCGAGGCCGACGAAAATCTCCCAGTCATGCAGGGCACCTGCCGGCTTGGCCAGGATGGCGCGATTGAAACGGGTCACATTGCGCACGGCCAGCAGGTTGAAGGTGCTGTCGTAATGGTCGTTTTCCAGCGCCGAGGTCGACGGCAGGATCAGGTCGGCGTGACGGGTAGTTTCATTGATGTACAGGTCGATGCTGAGCATGAACTCGAGGCCGTCCAGCGCCGCATCCAGCTGCCGGCCATTGGGTGTCGACAGCACCGGATTGCCGGCGACCGTCACCAGGGCGCGCACCTGCCCCTCCCCCGGGGTCAGCATCTCCTCGGCCAAGGCCGCCACGGGCAGCTCGCCCGCGTACTCCGGCAAGCCCGAGACCCGGCTCTGCCAGGCATTGAAATGGCCACCTGAGGTGGTCGCCACCAGATCGACCGCAGGCTCGGTACACAGTGCCCCACCCTCACGGTCGAGGTTGCCAGTCACCAGGTTGATCATCTGCACCAGCCAGTGGCACAGCGTGCCGAACGCCTGGGTCGAGACCCCCATGCGGCCATAGCAGACCGCCTTGTCCGCAGCGGCAAAGTCCCGCGCCAATTGACGTATCTGGCTGGCGGCGATGCCGCACTGTGCGCTCATCACTTCTGCGCTGAACGGCGCAATCGCTTCGCGCACCTGCTGCAGGCCGCTGACCGGCAAATGCGAGCCGCGCGTGAGCCCTTCATCGAACAAGGTGTTGAGCAGGCCACAGAGCAAGGCAGCATCGCCGCCGGGCCGAATGAACAGATGCAGGTCGGCCATGGCAGCGGTTTCGCTACGGCGGGGATCGACCACGACCAGGCGACCACCTCGCCCACGTAGGGCTTTCAGGCGCTTTTCCACGTCGGGCACGGTCATGATGCTGCCATTGGAGGCCAGCGGGTTGCCACCAAGGATCAGCATGAAGTCGGTATGGTCGATATCCGGTATGGGCAACAGTAGGCCGTGGCCGTACATCAGATGGCTGATCAGATGCTGTGGCAACTGGTCGACCGAGGTGGCAGAGAAGCGGTTGCGGGTCTTGAGCAGGCCGAGGAAGTAATTGCTGTGGGTCATCAGCCCATAGTTGTGGACGCTGGGGTTGCCTTGATAGACCGCCACAGCGTTGCGCCCGTGGGCCTGCTGGACCGCCCACAACCTGTCGGCGGCCAAGGCGAAAGCCTCATCCCAGCCAATCGGCTGCCAATCGCTCCCGACCCGTCGGTGCGGCTGGCGCAGGCGGTCCGGGTCGTTCTGGATATCCTGCAGGGCCACTGCCTTGGGGCAGATGTGGCCCCGGCTGAATGGGTCTTGCGGGTCCCCCTTGATCGAGCTGATCAGCGCCTGCCCGTCTGGTTCATGGCTGACTTCTATGTTCAGGCCGCAGATCGCTTCGCACAGGTGACAGGCACGGTGATGCAGGGTCTTGGTCATGGCCGCTTCTGCCTTGGTGGTGTAAGGGCTGGTCGAGCAACGACTATGCGCCGCAGCACTCGCCCCTACCAGCGTGCTTCGCGGCGTGAATCCCGCGACATCAGGCGTACGATTCGCGACAGCCATTTGCCAAATTGCCAGCAAGCCGTGTACAACCTTCTGTAGCAAATAAAAAACAGCACGGGTTCAAGGGGGCAGACACCCTTTGTAACCTGTTAAGCACCCGCTGCTGTTTCCCCTCTTGGTTTCAGGCGACATTTAATTATAGTATTGCGCCTTTCCCCATTTCGTCCGCCCCGTGCGGCTTACGCCGCAGGTCACTCCCGTTGTCAAAAAAAACCATACGGTCGACCTGCATACCGTTGCAGATAAGGTAGTCAATCATGAGCGCTAGGCACTTTCTCTCCCTGCTGGATTTCACCACCGACGAATTGCTCGGTGTGATCCGCCGAGGCATCGAGCTGAAGGACCTGCGCAAGCGAGGCGTGCTGTTCGAGCCTTTGAAGAATCGCGTGCTGGGCATGATCTTCGAGAAGTCCTCGACCCGTACCCGTGTGTCGTTCGAAGCCGGCATGATCCAGCTGGGTGGCCAGGCCATCTTCCTCTCGCCGCGCGACACCCAGCTGGGCCGTGGCGAACCGATCGGCGACAGCGCCATCGTGCTGTCGAGCATGCTCGACGTGGTGATGATCCGTACCCACGCCCACAGCACCCTGACCGAATTTGCTGCCAAATCCCGCGTGCCGGTGATCAACGCCTTGTCCGACGAGTCGCACCCGTGCCAGTTGCTGGCCGACATGCAGACCTTCCTCGAGCACCGCGGCTCGATCCAGGGCAAGACCGTGGCCTGGATCGGCGATGGCTTCAACATGTGCAACTCGTACATCGAAGCGGCCAGGCAGTTCGACTTCCAGCTGCGCATCGCCTGCCCGGAAGGCTACGAGCCCGATGCGCGCTTCATGGAGCTGGGTGGCGACCATGTGCAGATCGTGCGCAATCCGCAGGATGCCGTGCGCGGTGCGCATCTGGTGACCACGGATGTCTGGACTTCCATGGGCCAGGAAGAGGAAACTGCACGGCGCCTGGCGCATTTCGCGCCTTACCAGGTCACCCGCGCATTGCTCGACCTGGCGGCACCCGACGCCCTGTTCATGCACTGCCTGCCCGCCCACCGGGGCGAGGAAATCAGCCATGACCTGCTCGACGACCCTCGTTCGGTCGCCTGGGATCAGGCTGAGAACCGCTTGCATGCACAGAAGGCCCTCCTCGAATTCCTTGTCGAACCGGCTTACCACCACGCATGAGTCAACCCCTACTGCTCAACCTGCGCAACCTCGCCTGTGGCTACGGCGAGCAGCGCATCGTCCAGAACCTCAACCTGCATCTGAACGCAGGCGACATCGGTTGCCTGCTGGGTTCATCGGGTTGCGGCAAGACCACCACCCTGCGTGCCATCGCCGGCTTCGAGCCGGTGCACGAGGGTGAAATACAGTTGGCCGGCGAGGTGATTTCCCGCGCTGGGTTCACTCTGGCTCCGGAAAAACGCCGGATCGGCATGGTGTTCCAGGACTACGCCCTGTTCCCGCACCTGACCGTGGCGCAGAACATCGCCTTCGGCATCGCCAAGCACCCGAACCAGGCGCAGGTGATCGAAGAGATGCTCGAACTGGTCAAGCTCGCCGGCCTTGGCGGGCGCTACCCGCATGAGCTGTCCGGTGGCCAGCAACAGCGTGTCGCCCTGGCGCGTGCCCTGGCACCGGAGCCACAGCTGTTGTTGCTCGACGAACCGTTCTCCAACCTCGACGTGGAACTGCGCCGGCGCCTCAGCCATGAAGTGCGCGACATCCTCAAGAGCCGCGGCACCAGTGCGATTCTGGTGACCCATGACCAGGAAGAAGCGTTTGCCGTGAGCGATCACGTCGGTGTGTTCAAGGAAGGCCGGCTCGAACAATGGGATACGCCTTACAACCTGTATCACGAACCACAGACGCCGTTCGTGGCCAGTTTCGTCGGCCAGGGCTACTTCATCCGTGGCCAGATGAGCAGCCATGAAGCGGTCAATACCGAATTGGGCGAGCTGCGTGGCAACCGCGCCTACAGCATGGCGCCGGGCAGCTCGGTGGATGTGCTGCTGCGCCCTGATGACATCGTGCCGGCGCCAGGCAGCGCACTGCAGGCCAACATCGTCGGCAAGAGCTTCCTGGGTGCCTCGACGTTGTACCGTTTGCAACTCCCCACTGGCAGCCAGCTCGAAGCGATTTTCCCGAGCCACATCGACCACCAGGTGGGTGAGGACGTAGGTATCGCGGTGAAGGCCGACCACCTGGTGCTGTTCCCCGTGCCGGGCAGTGTCGCGACGCAGTCGGCGCGCCAGGAGAATGGGGTTCGCCGCTACAGCTCGGCGACCTGAGTGCAGAACCCGGGGCCGCTGTGCGGCCCCGATGGTTTCAAACCTTACCGATGGCTGCAAATGCACCCTGGGTATGCTCGGCCAGCACCGCCGCCGCCAACTCGACCTCCAGCCCCCGCCGCCCGGCGCTGACATGGATGGTGGCAAAATCCTGCGCCGAATCATCGATGAAGGTGCGCAGCCGCTTCTTCTGCCCCAAGGGGCTGATCCCACCCACCAGGTAACCGGTTGCCCGCTGGGCCACAGCCGGGTCAGCCATTTCGCACTTTTTCACGCCAGCCGCATGGGCCAGGGCCTTGAGGTCCAGCGTCCCGACCACCGGCACCACCGCCACCAGCAACTCGCCCTTCTCGCTGCTCGCGAGCAAGGTCTTGAACACCTGCTGCGGTTCGAGGCCAAGCTTTTCCGCCGCCTCCAGCCCATAGGACGCCGACTTGGGGTCATGCTCATAGCTGTGCACGCGATGCTCGGCGCGGGCTTTTTTCAACAGGTCGAGTGCGGGGGTCATGCAATGCTCCGGTCCGGGACAGGTCGCGGCTACTTTAGGGCAAATCCTGCATCCCAGCCAGCCAACGGCTGACGCGGCCGTCTACCACGGGGTTCAGCCTCTGAAACAGGCGAGCAAAACGTGACTACCCGTTCACTTTCGACCTTTGACATCAGCGTTTCTTGTCTATATTTTTTCGTTTCTGAATAAATGGCGCACTTTTAAGGTGCGCTTCTTAACACCCGCCTGAGGTCAATGGGGATAGACATCAGGCTTTGCTGTCGAGCGCTTTGCGCCTCACAACAAAAACAACGAGGTCATACATGACGACTGCACTACGCGAACCCACTCTATCCAGCCAATGCCTGGCCGAGTTTCTCGGCACCGCCTTGCTGATCTTCTTCGGCACGGGTTGCGTCGCCGCCCTCAAGGTCGCTGGCGCCAGCTTCGGCCTGTGGGAAATCAGCATCATCTGGGGCGTCGGCGTAAGCATGGCGATCTACCTCACCGCGGGCATTTCCGGCGCGCATCTGAATCCGGCCGTGAGCATCGCGCTTACCTTGTTTGCCGGCTTCGACAAGCGCAAGCTGCCGTTCTACGCGCTTGCCCAGGTCTGCGGCGCATTCTGTGGCGCCGCGCTCGTTTACACGCTCTACAGCAACCTGTTCTTCGATTTCGAACAAGCCCACGCCCTGTTGCGTGGCAGCACCGAGAGCCTCGAACTGGCCTCGGTATTCTCGACCTATCCGCACCCATCACTGTCCACTGGCCAGGCATTTCTGGTCGAGGTGGTGATCACGGCGATCCTGATGGCCGTGATCATGGCCCTTACCGACGACAACAATGGCCTGCCGCGCGGCGCCATGGCGCCTCTGCTGATCGGCCTGCTGATCGCCGTGATTGGCAGCGCCATGGGTCCGCTGACCGGCTTTGCGATGAACCCGGCCCGCGATTTTGGGCCCAAATTGATGACCTTCCTGGCTGGCTGGGGCGAAATCGCCTTCACTGGCGGTCGGGAGATTCCCTATTTCCTGGTTCCGGTGTTCGCGCCGATTCTCGGCGCTTGCCTGGGTGCCGCTGCCTACCGCGGCCTTATCGCCCGCAACCTGCCGACGGCGCAAGGCGCAAGCGCCGAGACAACCGACAATCGCCAGGGCGATACTCAAGCCAACTGATACTGGCGCCCTGAACTCCTCTTTTATGCAAGGCCTACGACCATGACAGACACCCAGGATAAGAACTACATCATCGCCCTGGACCAGGGCACCACCAGCTCGCGAGCGATCATCTTCGACCGCGATGCCAACGTGGTCGGTACCTCGCAGCGCGAGTTCGCCCAGCATTACCCGCAAGCCGGCTGGGTCGAGCACGATCCGATGGAGATCTTCGCCACCCAGAGCGCGACCATGGTCGAGGCCCTGGCCCAGGCCGGCATCAGCCATGCCCAGGTGGCCGCGCTGGGGATTACCAATCAGCGTGAAACCACCGTGGTGTGGGACAAGGAAACCGGCCGCCCGGTGTACAACGCGATCGTATGGCAATGCCGCCGCAGTACCGAGATCTGTGCCCAGCTCAAGCGAGATGGCCATGAAGACTACATCCGCGAAACCACCGGCCTGGTCACTGACCCGTACTTCTCCGGCACCAAGCTGAAGTGGATCCTCGATAACGTCGAAGGTGTCCGCGAACGCGCCGAGCGCGGCGAACTGCTGTTCGGCACCATCGATACCTGGCTGATCTGGAAGTTCTCCGGCGGCAAGGTGCATGTCACCGACTACACCAACGCTTCGCGTACACTGATGTTCAACATCCACAGCCTGCAGTGGGACCAGAAGCTGCTGGAAATCCTCGGCATCCCGCAGCAGATGCTGCCCGAAGTACGCCCCTCTTCGGAAGTGTACGGCCACACCAAGAGCGGCATCGCCATCGCCGGCATCGCCGGCGACCAGCAGTCGGCGCTGTTCGGCCAGATGTGCGTGGAGCCAGGCCAGGCCAAGAACACCTACGGCACCGGCTGTTTCCTGCTGATGAACACCGGCAACCAGGCCGTGAAGTCTTCCCACGGCCTGCTCACCACCATCGCATGCGGCCCGCGTGGCGAGGTGGCCTATGCCCTTGAAGGCGCGGTCTTCAACGGTGGTTCCACCGTGCAGTGGCTGCGTGACGAGCTGAAAATCGTCAACGATGCGCTGGACACCGAATACTTCGCCAGCAAGGTCAAGGACAGCAACGGTGTGTACCTGGTGCCTGCGTTCACCGGTCTCGGCGCGCCCTATTGGGACCCGTATGCCCGCGGTGCACTGTTCGGCCTGACCCGTGGGGTGAAGGTCGACCACATCATTCGTGCCGCGCTGGAGTCGATCGCCTACCAGACTCGCGACGTGCTCGACGCCATGCAGCAGGACTGCGGCCAGCGCCTGTCGGAACTACGCGTGGACGGTGGCGCAGTGGCCAACAACTTCCTCATGCAGTTCCAGGCCGACATCCTCGGCACCTGCGTCGAGCGCCCGAAAATGCGCGAAACCACCGCCCTCGGCGCCGCCTACCTGGCAGGCCTGGCCTGTGGCTTCTGGAGCGGCCTGGAAGAACTGCGCGACAAGGCGATCATCGAGCGCGAGTTCAGCCCGCAGCTGGACGAGGCCGCCAAAGAGAAGCTGTACGCCGGCTGGAAGAAAGCCGTCGAGCGCACCCGTGACTGGGAAGATCACGAAGCGTAAATCAGGCCGGGGCCGCCACGCGGCCCCGATGGTCTACTGGCCGTCATCCCCTTCCTACGGCATCATTGCAGAATTTGTCCGGCAGCCCCAAAGGACCGCCCATGAATCTGCACCCACGCCAACAACAAATCCTCGAACTGGTGCGCGATCGCGGCTACGTCAGTATCGAAGAAATGGCGCAGCTGTTCGTTGTCACACCGCAAACCATCCGCCGCGACATCAACCAGCTCGCCGAACTCAACCTGCTGCGCCGCTACCATGGTGGTGCGGCCTATGATTCGAGCATCGAGAACACCGCCTATGCCATGCGCGCCGACCAGATGCGCGATGAAAAGCAACGCATCGCCGAAGCGGTGGCGCAGCAGATTCCCGACCATGCCTCATTGTTCATCAACATCGGCACCACCACCGAATCGATTGCCCGGGCATTGCTCAACCACAACCACCTCAAAGTCATCACCAACAACCTGCATGTGGCCGCGATTCTCGCCGCCAAGGATGACTTCGAGGTGCTGGTAGCCGGCGGCACTGTCCGTCGTGACGGCGGTGTGGTGGGCCAGGCCAGCGTCGACTTCATCAACCAGTTCAAGGTTGATTTCGCCCTGGTCGGCATAAGCGGCATCGATGAAGACGGTAGCCTGCTCGATTTCGATTATCAGGAAGTACGGGTTTCCCAGGCGATCATCGCCAATGCCCGCCAGGTCGTGCTTGCCGCCGACTCCAGCAAGTTCGGGCGCAACGCCATGGTGCGCCTGGGGTCGATCAGCCTGGTCGACTGCCTGGTGACCGACCAGGCACCTGCGCCTGCCCTCACTCAATTGCTGAACCAGTACAAGATTCGGCTTGAGGTGGTGTGAGGGCCTCGGTCGCATGACATGGGTCTTTTGCCGCCAGTGAGATCGAGCGCCGCGCGGGCGGCGCTCGGTCTTACAGGCGCAAGATACCTCAAACCGATCACTCATAATTTTCGGAAATGTTCACTTTCTTGTCATCTGATCAGTTTTTTCTATAAAGACTGACTGGCGACTGGCTTTCTGTTGCGCTAGTATTTTCGCAAACGAACATCAATGTTCATTTTCGATGTGAACAGCCCAGGAGGCCTTGCCCGTGTCCCAGCCAGTTTCGTCCCAGCTCCCAGTCGCCGACTGCTACGACCTCGCCGTCATCGGCGGTGGCATCAATGGCGTGGGCATCGCTGCAGACGCCGCCGGGCGCGGCCTCAAGGTATTCCTTTGTGAAAAGGACGACCTGGCGCAACATACCTCTTCTGCCAGTAGCAAGCTGATCCACGGCGGCCTGCGTTATCTGGAGCATTACGAATTCCGGCTGGTGCGCGAGGCGCTTGCCGAACGTGAAGTGCTACTGGCCAAAGCCCCGCACATCGTCAAGCCGATGCGCTTCGTGCTGCCGCACCGCCCGCACCTGCGCCCGACCTGGATGATCCGCGCCGGCCTGTTCCTTTACGACCACCTGGGTAAGCGCAAGCGCCTGGGTGCCTCGCGCAGCCTGCGCTTCGGCCCGGGCTACCCGCTCAAGCCGGCAATCACCCGCGGATTCGAATATGCCGACTGCGCCGTGGACGATGCCCGTCTGGTGGTGCTCAATGCCATGAGCGCCCGCGAAAACGGCGCACACATCCACACCCACACCCGTTGCCTGCGTGCTGAGCGTGTGGATGGCCTGTGGCAGGTTGAACTGCAGCATGCCGATGGTCGCCTGCAGAGCATTCGCGCACGCGCCCTGGTCAACGCCGCCGGCCCTTGGGTCGCCAGCTTCATCAAGGATGACCTCAAGCTCGATGCCCCTTACGGCATCCGCCTGATCCAGGGCAGCCACATCATCGTGCCGCGCCTCTACGAAGGCGAACACGCCTACATCCTGCAGAACGAGGACCAGCGCATCGTCTTCTGCATTCCATACCTAGACCGCTTCACCCTGATCGGCACCACCGACCGCGAATACAGCGGCGACCCGGCCAAGGTAGCGATCACCGAGCAGGAAACTGACTACCTGCTGAAGGTCGTCAACGAACACTTCAACCAGCCATTGAACCGTGCCGACATCCTGCACACCTATTCGGGCGTGCGCCCGCTGTGCAACGACGAGTCTGACAACCCCTCGGCGGTGACCCGCGACTACACCCTGGCGTTGTCGGCCAGCACTGGCCAGGCACCGCTGCTGTCGGTGTTCGGTGGCAAACTGACCACCTACCGCAAGCTGGCGGAATCGGCCATGGTCGAGCTCAAGCCGTTCTTCGAACAGATGCGTGGCAGCTGGACGGCCACAGCGCCGCTGCCGGGCGGCGAGCAGATGAGCACTGCGCAAGCGTTGGTGGACCAATTGCTAGCCAAGCACGGCTGGCTGCCAGTGGATATCGCCAAACGCTGGGCGGTCACCTACGGCAGCCGTGTGTGGCAATTGCTCGACGGCGTCAATGGCCCGGACGACCTCGGCCAGGCCATCGGGGGCGGCTTGTTCGGCCGCGAAGTCGACTACCTGTGCGAAATCGAATGGGCTACCGACGCCGACGACATTCTCTGGCGCCGGACCAAGCTTGGCCTGTTCACCAGCACCGCCGAGCAGCAGGCACTGCGCGAATACCTGCAACAACGCGGCAAGCTGCGCAACCAGGGCCGCGCCGCCTGATGGCGCGCTGCCGGAGGCTCAGTCCTCCGGCAGGCTGTAGGCGGCACGGGCGAGCGTGCGCAACAGGCGCCGTTCAGCCTCCAGCAGCTCATCCCTGAGCGTATTGCTCCCCATCAGATAAGCCATCTCACCGGTTTCCTCGGCATGTGCCTCCAGGTGCGCCAGGCGTTCATGAAACGGCGCGAGCATTTGTTCGAAGCGGTCGGCATGGTGTCGCCTGACATGATCCTCCCAAAAGTCCTGGGTGGCCAACGCGTCGCTGAGTGTCCTTGGGTTTTCCGCTTGCAACACTTCGCTGCGCGCTGCGTTGAGGTCGGAAGCGCTTACCCCGCTATGGCTGCGGTAGTGCATCGAGCGCGGTTGCGGTGGCAATTGCAGTGGGCCGGCCAGATTCACCCGGTAGGCCAGGTAGACCTCCAGCTCATCGACGAATAGCCCGGCTTGCGACGCCATTCGCTGTACATGGCGGGCAGCAATACGATCGAGCCGGTCCAGCCGGTACAGCGAACGCCCCAGGCTGACCAGCGCGGTTTCGGCGCCCCGCGCCGGCAGGCCTCGGGTCATCTTCACCACTGCAGCGCGCGTCTCCAACTGACTGAGCGTCCACAACAACCGATCCTCGCAAGTGCGTGGGCCGCCAGCCAGGGCGAACAGGCCTGAGCGCACATCGGTGTCGTATGCGCAGGCCTCGATGATTTCCCATACGCGGGCCCTATAGTAGCCCGGGTAACGTGCCAGATCGGAAGACTGAGCGAAGTCAGCCAGAAAGCGGAAGAAGTCTCGTGCGCCAGGCTCTTCCTGCAGGCCGACCCAAAGTGCTTCCCGGTGAGCGCGCAACGCCCCTGTACTGCCCGCCAACCATTGCTGGCGCATCGCCTGATCTACCAGCGCATGGCGGTAGGAAAGCCCTCGCCCCTCCTCCGAGGACCCAGAACTTTCGCTGATTTCCTCCTCGCTAAAATCCTCCAGCGGATTGTCGTGCAGTGCCATACGGCGAATACGCTCGCGCACGGCGTTCAGCTCCACGTTCAATCGACGCAGCTGATTGTTGCGAAAATCGGTGAGTGCGCGCCAGGGTGTCTGCACCCGCGTTGGCAGGTCTTCCAAGCCGGTGCTGCGCAACGACAGCTCGCGCAATCGCGGCAAGCCACTGACAGCGGGCGCCTGACCCAGCGGGTTGTGGTCAAGATGCAATCGCTCCAGGCGGACCAAGGCCGACAGCTGGGCATCCGCTTGCGCATCGAGCACGATCCGGTTATGGCTCAGACGCAACTCGCGCAGCCTCACCATCTGCTCCACCCCCATGGGAACCGTCGTCAAGCGATTGCCGCGCAAGTCCAGTTCAACCACGTTGGCAAAACGGCTGATAAACGCGTGCGGCACCGCTTCGAGCCCCAGCCGACGCAATGTCAGCTGGGTGACGTGAGGAAAGTCCAGGCCAGCCGGCAACTCAGGCAACTCCCCCACCTGCAGGCCATCGATCTGGAGGACGTAACCATCTTCTGTGCCGATATTGCTCTTGCGTCGCCAGCAGCGACGTAGCCGGGTAGCCAGACGCCTGCGACGCAGGCGCTCCAGGGGCCCGCTGGCCTGCTCCTGCCAACGCAGCAATGAGCCTCGCAAGTCAGCCAGTTGTGCGCGCAGACGTGCAAAGTGCTGCCAAGGCTCGATGCCACGCAAGCGCAGGTCGGCAAGTAAAGCGTCCACCTGACCATCGCTCATCGTCGGATAGATCTGGCGAAGGCCACGCCGCAACGCCTGACCGGAGCTTTCTCCCCGCCCGCTGAGCAGATAGCCCACGCGTCCGTCCCCCAGCCGCACAGGGGGACGCACACGCCCGGGTGGTGGAGCCAGGCCGATCATTTCAGCGGCGACGTCGCGCGCCGCTGCCGCCTGCGTTGCCAGATCCTTTTGCCATCGTTTGACCGCGCCATCGCCAGGCAACCCCTCAGCCAGGACCAGCAGGCTCTCCAGCAACGCGCCTGAACCGTGATCTGGGCCCCCCACTATCAGATATCGGTCCGCCTGCTTGACCAGGACGGCAACCCGGGAAGCGTCGGGCGCACCGCTGTCCGCCAACTTCACCCCGTTGGGATGCCCCTCGCGAACCTCGACCCGCAGGTCAGCAGGCCACTTGCCGTGCCTTTGGGCAAGCGCCAGCGCCAGCCGCTCGCTATCCCCATTGATGGCCTGCGGCTGCAGCAAGCCCGCGCAGGCCCGGTCCAGCCGGCTGTCACGTACCGCCCAGCGCGCTTGCTCGGCGAGCGCCAGCGGCACCCGTTTGTGCTCCAGCAGGCGCACTACCAGAACATCGTCTGCCAGTTCCAGAATTTCCCCTGCGCAACGCGGCGTAAGCCCCGGAAAATCACGTATGAGCAAGCGCGCACCTTCCTCCGGATTCGCTTGGCGCTGTGCCACTATTTCCTCGAAGGCTGCGCCGTTCACCCGCGGGAACTGCTCATGCAAGCGCAGACGCTCCAGTGCATCGAGCAGACGTGCCGGAGGCTTTGCACCTTCAAGATGCAAACGCCGCAGTTGCGCCTGGTCATGACCCGTAATCAACAGCAAGGTCTCGGCGAGCTCGTCCGGCACTGTCGCCAAGGCACTGCTCAACCGGCGCAGCAAGTGCCCACTGCCCTCCCAGTGCTGGGGACTTTCCAGGTCATGCCACCAACCTCCGACACCGTTGTGCTGCAACGCTATCGGCTGCGCTTCGCTACGCGACGGATGACGCAAGGCCAAGCCTTCGCCTCGTTCTTCGACAACATACGTGGCGTCATGCAGACGCATCCGCCGCACAGCATCCTGGGTCTCGTGCTGGCCGATGCCAAGGTCGCTGTCCGCCAAGGCATAGCCTGGCAGGTCGGTTCGGCATAAACGCACATCACCGTCCGCCGTGCAAACGGGGGCCATGGCATCGACCGCCGCTACACGCGGCAACGTACGCCCCACCAGTTCGGCGCCCGCAGCGACAACAACACCGCTGGCCACGATCTGGGCAATGGCAAATACATGTTCCAGCGCGTCCTGGCGATCACCGATCTGCCAATCCTTGTAACCTTCATAGATATTTTCCACGACCTGCTCAGCCGTCAGGGCAAGCATCGCCCACCCCAACACCGGTACGAACAGGCCTGCAAGCCCGAGCAAGTCGAGACCGAACTCCTTGTAGTTGATCATGCGCCGACGTCGGTCCTGCTCATCTACCGCTTCGGTGGAAACCGCCAGCACTGCCGCATCGTCAAAACACTTCTCCACCTGCTGCTTGCGCAAATGCACAAAGAGGGTCGCGTCCAACGCCAGGTTGCGACCATCGAGTTCCGAGGGTTCGGGCCCTGCAGCGTGACGCTTGCGTAGGGCATAGCTGAAGTCGACGCGGTCGCGCTCGCCGATAAAACGGCTGAAATACCGTGCAAAGTCCTGGCTTCGCAGCTTCTGGCACAGTGAGCAGTAGAGCGACGACCAACTGTCATAGCGCTGCAAGGGCGCTTGCGCATCGTTGGGTAGCCAGGCAATGACACTGTCGATGCTGTCATCCTCTGCAAGCCTTACTTCGACGGTCACAACCCCCCGGATGCGCTTGCCCAGCAGATACAGCTGCCGTGGGATGACGCTGGCCGGATCCGCCGGCACGATCGGTTTGGCAGCGCACAGTGGCAACATCCGCAAGTAACTGCGCTCGTCAAGGTGCCCCTTCAATAGCGACAGGCGCACGGCCACCTCCAGTCGCGCTCGCAGCGACTCTTCAAGCAGGCTGGCGACTGGCTCCGATGCTGTGGTCGCGGGTTGCAGCGTCTGACGCAGCAATGCCTGGTAGCGCTGGCCGATATCCAGCTGTCGGCACAGGTGAGCGAACCGCTCGAAGCTCATCTTTAGCGGCTGCTTGTCGGCACCTAAGAGCTTTGCCTCTCGATAAATGCTGGGCACCGCCTCATCAGCGTGAAAGTTGTGCAGCGCAGCGGCCAGCAGGTCATGCGCCACCACGCGCTTCACGTGAGGCGACGACAATTTTGGTGACCCGGTAGGGAGCACGATCAGCGTGGCGATCCTGACCTTCGCCGCCTTCACATCAACCCCGGCCAGGCTGGTTCTGGACAACGTCTGCTCCAGCAACTGCCTGGCGAACGTATCCAGGGACGGAATGGTGTTCCACAGCTGGCTGACCTGATGGTCGATGGCCTGTTCCTGCAACATGGCACGGCGTAGCGCAGACAAATGATCTTCCGAAGCCTGGCGCATCCAGCCTGGCAGGTTGCGGGCGATCAGAGCGTCAACGGAGTCGTAGCGGATCAACGGGGGCATTGGCGAGTCTCGTCACAAAAGAAACCCAGCTAAACACCGAGACGCCGCAACATGACGGTAACTAAATAGTGATGTTCAAGACTGCCTGTCTCACCCAATCGGATTACCGAACGAGTTACTTGAATGCATACGGATTTCCGAACGAAACATGAAGTATCTGCTCACGCGAAAAGGTTGATCGGCCCGTTTTATCAGGCGGTATGATCGATATCGAGAGCTTGGCACGACTCATGCTCTACACTTGGGGCCGAATGCACTCGCTTCCTGCTGTATTCGTTGAACGAAAGAGTCCGCCAACGGCTCCATAAAAAAAACAAACACGTCGAGGAAAATTTGATGCGTATCGTTCGTCACCTGTTGGGCGCAACCATCGCCGCCGCGATCATCGCTTCGCCAGCCATGGCTGAAGAACTGACCGGTACCCTGAAGAAAATCAAGGACTCGGGCACCATCACCCTGGGGCACCGCGACTCTTCCATTCCATTTTCCTACCTGGCTGGCGGTCAAACGCCCGTGGGCTACTCCCATGACATCCAGCTGGCCGTGGTCGATGCCCTGAAGAAGCAACTGGGTACCGATATCAAGGTCAAGTACAACCTCGTGACTTCCCAGACCCGCATCCCGCTGGTGCAGAACGGCACCGTCGACCTTGAGTGCGGCTCTACCACCAACAACGTCGAGCGCCAGCAACAGGTCGGCTTCTCGGTCGGCATCTTCGAAGTCGGCACCCGCCTGCTGACCAAGGTCAAGGACGGTCAGCCTTCCTACAAGGACTTCCCGGACCTGGCCGGCAAGAACGTGGTGACTACCGCCGGTACCACCTCCGAGCGCCTGCTCAAGGCCATGAACGCCGACAAGCAGATGAAGATGAACGTGATTTCCGCGAAGGACCACGGTGAAGCCTTCAACATGCTCGAAAGCGGCCGCGCCGTGGCCTTCATGATGGACGACGCGCTGCTCGCCGGTGAAATGGCCAAGGCGCGCAATCCAAAGGACTGGGTCATTACCGGTACTCCACAGTCGTATGAAATCTACGGCTGCATGGTGCGCAAGGATGACCCGGCCTTCAAGAAAGCGGTCGATGACGCCATCGTCGCGTACTTCAAATCGGGCGAAGTCAACAAGAGCTACGACAAGTGGTTCACCCAGCCGATCCCGCCAAAGGGCCTCAACCTGAACTTCCAGATGAGCGACGAGCTGAAGAAACTGATCGCCGAGCCGACCGACAAGGCCGCCGACGAGAAGAAGTCCTGATCCTCAGCTGTTAGTGGCCTGCTGCTCGCTAGCGCGAATCAATCCTGCAGGCCACCCATTAGTGTCTAACCTTTCATCCGAGGGCGCCCAGCGCCCCCGGATGCTCGAAGGTGCCCGTGAAACAACCGTCTGAGGGGAAATCCCGATGAATTACAACTGGGACTGGGGCGTGTTCTTCAAGTCCACCGGCGTGGGCAGCGAGACCTATCTGGACTGGTACATCACCGGTCTGGGCTGGACCATCGCCATCGCCATTTCCGCCTGGATCATCGCACTGCTGCTGGGGTCGGTCCTCGGTGTCATGCGTACCGTGCCGAACCGCCTGGTATCGGGCATCGCCACCGCCTACGTGGAACTGTTCCGCAACGTGCCGCTGCTAGTGCAGCTGTTCATCTGGTACTTCCTGGTGCCGGACCTGCTGCCCGAAGGCCTGCAGGAATGGTTCAAGCAAGACCTCAACCCGACCACCTCGGCACTGATCAGCGTGGTCATCTGCCTGGGCCTGTTCACTGCCGCCCGCGTCTGCGAACAGGTACGCACCGGCATCCAGGCGCTGCCGCGCGGCCAGGAAGCCGCCGCCCGCGCCATGGGTTTCAGCCTGCCGCAGATCTACAACAACGTGCTGCTGCCGCAGGCCTACCGGATCATCATTCCGCCGCTCACCTCGGAATTCCTGAACGTGTTCAAGAACTCCTCGGTGGCCTCGTTGATCGGCCTGATGGAGCTGCTGGCGCAGACCAAGCAGACCGCCGAATTCTCGGCCAACCTGTTCGAGGCCTTCACCCTGGCCACGTTGATCTACTTCACCCTGAACATGGGCCTGATGCTGCTGATGCGCATGGTCGAGAAGAAAGTCGCCGTGCCTGGCCTGATCTCCGTGGGGGGCAAGTAAATGGACATGGATTTCAGCGAAATCATCCCCGCCCTGCCGGCCCTCTGGGACGGCATGCTCATGACCCTGCAACTGATGGTCATGGGCGTGGTCGGCGGTATCGTGCTGGGTACCATTCTGGCACTGATGCGCCTGTCGTCGAGCAAGCTGCTGTCGCGTGTGGCCGGTGCCTACGTCAACTACTTCCGCTCGATCCCGCTGCTGCTGGTGATCACCTGGTTCTACCTGGCGGTGCCGTTCGTGCTGCGCTGGATCACCGGCGAGGACACCCCGGTGGGAGCCTTCACTTCGTGCGTTGTGGCGTTCATGATGTTCGAGGCCGCCTACTTCTGCGAAATCGTCCGCGCCGGTGTGCAGTCGATCTCCAAGGGCCAGATGGGCGCTGCCCAGGCCTTGGGCATGACCTACGGCCAGACCATGCGCCTGATCATCCTGCCCCAGGCCTTCCGCAAGATGACCCCGCTGCTGCTGCAGCAGAGCATCATCCTGTTCCAGGACACCTCGCTGGTGTACACCGTGGGCCTGGTGGACTTCCTCAACTCGGCACGCTCCAACGGCGACATCATCGGGCGCTCCCATGAGTTCCTGATCTTCGCCGGGGTCGTGTACTTCGTCATCAGCTTCTCCGCTTCGTGGCTGGTCAAGCGCCTGCAAAAAAGGATCACCGTATGATTTCCATCAAGAACGTCAACAAGTGGTACGGCGACTTCCAGGTGCTGACCGACTGCAGCACCGAGGTCAAGAAAGGTGAAGTGGTTGTGGTCTGCGGCCCTTCGGGCTCGGGCAAATCGACCCTGATCAAGTGCGTCAACGCCCTGGAGCCGTTCCAGAAGGGCGACATCGTGGTCGATGGCACTTCGATCGCCGACCCCAAGACCAACCTGCCCAAGCTGCGTTCGCGGGTGGGCATGGTATTCCAGCACTTCGAGCTGTTCCCGCACCTGAGCATCACCGAGAACCTGACCATCGCCCAGCGCAAGGTGCTCGGCCGCAGCGAGGCGGAAGCGACCAAGAAGGGCCTGGCCCTGCTCGACCGCGTCGGCCTCGGCGCCCACGCCAAGAAGCACCCCGGCCAGCTGTCTGGCGGCCAGCAACAACGCGTGGCCATTGCCCGCGCGCTGTCGATGGACCCGATCGTCATGCTGTTCGACGAGCCGACCTCGGCGCTGGACCCGGAGATGGTCAACGAAGTACTGGACGTGATGGTCGAGCTGGCCCACGAAGGCATGACCATGATGTGCGTGACCCACGAAATGGGCTTCGCCCGCAAAGTGGCCAACCGGGTGATCTTCATGGACAAGGGCAACATCATCGAGGACTGCCAGAAGGAAGACTTCTTCGGCAACCCGAGCGCCCGCCACGAACGCACCCAGCACTTCCTCAGCAAGATCCTGCAACACTGATTCGGCAACAACGGCACCGCTGCCCGGGTTCGCCCGGCAGCGGGTGCTGGCCGTGACAAGGCCACTGTGATGAAATGCGACCCTTCGCTTCTTCTCCCTGCCAAGCCCGCCGTGAAATCCCGCCTGATTCGCCAATTGCTGCTGCCGCCCCTGATCATCCTGCTGATGGTCGGACTGGGCATGGCCGGCTTCCTGATCAGCGAAAGCAATGGCATCCGCACCTTGAGCGAAAGCGGCGAACGTGCGCTGGAGCTGCATGCGCGCACGGTCGAGAGCGAAATCAGCAAGTACACCTACCTGCCGAGCCTGCTGGAGCTGGAAGACAGCGTCTCGCAGCTGCTCACCGACCCTGATGGCGCCAACCGGCAGACCGTCAACGAATACCTCGAAGGCCTGAACCGCCGCAGCCGCAGCCGGGCGATCTTCGTTCTCGACACCAACGGCCGCGTGCAGGCCAGCAGCAACTGGCGCGACGCCGACTCGTTCCTCGGTGAAGACCTGTCGTTCCGGGCCTATTTCCAGAGCGCCGTGCGTGGCGAACCGGGCCGCTTCTACGGGATCGGCAGCACCACGGGCGAGGCTGGCTATTACCTTGCTCACGGCCTGGAAGAACACGGCAAGATCATCGGCGTGGCGGTGATCAAAGTGCGCCTGGACACCCTGGAAGAGCGCTGGCAGCGCGCCCGCCTGGAAGCCTTCGTCAGCGACGAGAACGGCATCATCATTCTTTCCAGCGACCCAGCCCGGCGCTTGAAGTCGGTGCGCCCGCTGACCCCGCAGATCAAGGAGCGCCTGGCGCGCAGCCTGCAGTACTACTGGTGGCCGCTGAACGAGCTGCAACCGCTGGCCCGCGAAACCCTGGCCGATGGCGTGGAGAAACTGACCTTCCCGGCCAACGCCGAAACTGCCCAGGGCAAGCCCCATGAAGTGAGCTACCTGGCCCAGACCCGGCGCCTGGCCGATACGCCCTGGCACTTCACCCTGCTCACTCCGCTGCAGGACCTGCGCCGCGAGTCCATGGTGCAGGGCATCCTGGTCGGCGTGGCCTTCGCCCTGCTGACCATCCTCGGCATCGCCTGGAACGAACGGCGCAAGGTCGTTGCCACACGCCTGGCCGCGCGCGAGGCCCTGGAAGAAGCCAACAGCCAGCTGGAGCGGCGCATCGCCGACCGCACCGCCGACCTGCGCGCCAGCAACGAACGGCTCAAGGGCCAGATCCGTGAGCGCCGGCATGCCGAGCAGACCCTGCGCCATGCCCAGGACGAACTGGTCCAGGCCGGCAAGCTGGCGGCGATCGGGCAGATGTCCACCAGCATCGCCCACGAACTCAACCAGCCTCTGGCGGCGCTGCGGACCCTGTCTGGCAACACCGTGCGCTTTCTCGAGCGGGGTGCACTGGACACCGCCAGCACCAACCTGCGCACCATGAACGGCTTGATCGACCGCATGGGCCGCATCACGGCCAGCCTGCGCTCGTTCGCCCGGCGCGGTGACGACAGTGGCCAGGCGTCGCTGGCCAAGGCCGTGGAGGCGTCCTTGCAGGTACTGAACGACCGCATCACGGGCTGCAACCTGCAGTTGCACCACCAGTTCGACGACCAGCAACTGGCCATCGACCAGACCCGCCTTGAGCAGATCCTGGTCAACCTGATCGGCAACGCTCTTGACGCCATGGCCACCCAGCCACTGCCCGAGCTGTGGCTCGAAGGCGAGCTGCAAGGCGACAAGTATCGCCTGCGGGTACGCGATAACGGCCACGGCATCGATGCCGAAACCCGCAAGCACCTGTTCGAACCTTTCTTCACCACCAAACCGGGCGAACATGGCCTGGGCCTGGGGCTGACCTTGTCGGCGAGCCTTGCCGCCGCGGCCAAGGGCAGCCTGAACGTCGAGCACCCCGCCACCGGCGGCACGGCCTTCGTCCTCGCCCTGCCTTTGGTCACGCCCCCCAGCGAATCGGCAGAGCAACCATGAACCAAGCGCCACTTACCGTTCTGATCGTCGAAGACGACCCGCATGTGCTGCTCGGCTGCCAGCAGGCGCTGGCTCTGGAAGACATCGCCTGCGAGGGCGTCGGCAGTGCCGAACAGGCCCTGGAGCGCATCGGCGATGATTTTGCCGGGATCGTCGTCAGCGATATCCGCCTGCCGGGCATCGATGGCCTGGAGCTGCTCAGCCGCCTCAAGGCCCGCGACCGCAGCCTGCCGGTAGTGCTGATCACCGGCCACGGCGATATCGACATGGCGGTCGGTGCCATGCGCAACGGCGCGTACGACTTCATGGAAAAGCCCTTCTCCCCTGAGCGCCTGGTGGATGTGGTGCGCCGTGCCCTGGAGCAGCGCGGGCTGTCCCGCGAAGTGGTGGCCCTGCGCCGGCAACTGGCCGAGCAGAGCAGCCTTGAAGGGCGCATCATCGGCCGTTCGCCGGCCATGCAGCACCTGCGCGAGCTGATCGCCAACGTCGCCGATACGTCGGCAAACGTGCTGATCGAAGGGGAAACCGGCACCGGCAAAGAGCTGGTCGCCCGCTGCCTGCACGATTTCAGCCGGCGCCAGGGCCAGCCGTTCGTGGCGCTGAACTGCGGTGGCCTGCCGGAGAACCTGTTCGAAAGCGAGATCTTTGGCCACGAAGCCAACGCCTTCACCGGTGCCGGCAAGCGCCGCATAGGCAAGATTGAACACGCCAATGGCGGCACGCTGTTCCTCGACGAGGTCGAGAGCATGCCGATCAACTTGCAGATCAAGCTGCTGCGCGTGCTGCAGGAACGCACCCTGGAGCGCCTGGGCTCGAACCAGAGCATCGCGGTGGATTGCCGGGTGATTGCAGCCACCAAATCCGACCTCGACGCCCTCGGTCAGACCGGGCAGTTCCGTAGCGACCTCTATTACCGCTTGAACGTGGTCACCCTGGAGCTGCCGCCGCTGCGCGAACGTCGGGAAGACATCCTGCAACTGTTCGAGCACTTCCTGCAGCAGTCGGCGCTGCGATTCGACCGCGAAGCACCGACGCTGGACAGCCAGACCCTGTCGCGCTTGATGGCCCATGACTGGCCGGGCAACGTGCGCGAATTGCGCAACGTGGCCGAGCGCTATGCCCTTGGCCTGCCAGCCTTCAAGAAAGGCCCGAGCGGCGGCGCCAGCCAAGGGCTTGGATTTGCCGAGGCGGTGGAAGCGTTCGAACGCAACCTGCTCAGTGATGCCTTGCAGCGCACCGGTGGCAACCTCAGCCAGGCCAGCCAGGAGCTGGGCATGGCCAAGACCACGCTGTTCGACAAGGTCAAGAAGTACGGGCTCGGCTGATGGAGCAGCGTCGCCTGCTTCGCGGGCCAGCCCGCTCCCACAGCTAGGCCTCAGGCATTACACCATCCCAGTGGGAGCGGGCATGCCCGCGAAAAGGACCACACCGATTCAAAGCCCTGCGATATGGGTCACATCCTGCCGGTGCGCCTGCAGGTAAGGCAGCACCGCCGCCAGCAACGGCGCCTTGAAGGGCTCCTGGAAGCGATGCGCCAACCCTGGAATCAACTTCAGCTGGCTACCCTGGATATGCGCGGCCAGGTGCACCCCATGCATCACCGGCAACAGCGGATCGGCCGTGCCGTGCACCACCAGCGTCGGCACCCGTAACTCATTGAGTAACGGCACCCGGCTCGGTTCGGCCAGGATCGCCATGATCTGGCGTTTCGCCCCCTCCGGGTTGAAGGCCCGGTCATAGGCTATCGCCGCCTGTTGCAGCAGCACCGCCCGGTCATCGTGCACGTGCGGGCTACCCAGCGCCGCCAGCAGGTCGGCCTGCTGTTCGATGGCCACCTCGCGATTCGGCGCGCTGCGCCGCGCCAGCAACTGCACCAACGCCGGATCGGGTGCCGGCAGCCCGGCCGCTCCCGAACTGGACATCACCAGGGTCAGGCTACGCACCCGCTCCGGCGCCATGGCTGCCAGATGCTGGGCGATCATCCCGCCCATGCTCACGCCCAGCACATGAAACTGGCGAATGCCCAGCACATCCATCAGCTGCAGGCCATCGTTGGCCATGTCGGTCAGGGTATAAGGCGCGGCAACCGGCAGGCCAAGCTTGTAGCGCAACAACTCGACCGTGAGGTTGGCCGAAGGCGGCAGCTGGTTCCAGCGCGACAGGCCGACATCGCGATTGTCATAACGAATGACCCGAAAGCCCTGGCGGCACATTGCCTCGACCACATCGTCAGGCCAATGGATAAGTTGCCCGCCCAGGCCCATGACCAGCAGCAACGCCGGATCGCGAGGCGCGCCGACGCTTTGATAGACCAGGCTCAGGTTGCCGACTTCGGCACGTTGTACCGGCACATGGGCGTCGCAGCGCGTGTCGGCGAAGCTGGCCGAAGCGCTGAACATCAGAAAGAAAAACAGCAGAAAAGCCCGCATGAAAGAAACACCAGAATGCAGATCCCCAGTAGAGCGCGAGTCTGATGACTTTCTTTCGGGCGCGCTGCCACAGTTCGGTGACAGTTTGATGAACCCTGCCGAGCGGTGCGGCTGATCGTCCAGTCGACAGCCTGGGGCAACATGAGTGAAACTCAACTCATTCCCTGTTTTTTCAAAAATTGTTCTCGGAGACAGCCCGTGCTGGAGATCCGCCACCTGAAAACCCTTCATGCCTTGCGCGAGGCCGACAGCCTGGTTGAGGCGGCCGAACGCCTGCACCTGACCCAGTCGGCGTTGTCGCACCAGTTCAAGGAGCTTGAAGAGCGCCTGGGCCTGCCATTGTTCGTGCGCAAGACCAAGCCGATCCGCTTCACCAGCGCCGGCCTGCGCCTGTTGCAACTGGCCGATGCCACCCTGCCGCTGCTGCGCGGCGCCGAGCGTGACATCGCCCGCCTGGCGGGGGGCACCGCCGGGCGCCTGCACATGGCCATCGAATGCCACAGCTGCTTCCAGTGGCTGATGCCGACCATCGACCAGTTCCGCGATGCCTGGCCGGAAGTGGAGCTGGACCTGGCCTCGGGCTTCGCCTTCGCCCCGCTGCCGGCGCTGGCACGGGGTGATCTCGACCTGGTGGTGACCTCCGACCCACTGGATCTGGCCGGCATCACCTACGTGCCGCTGTTCACCTACGAGGCCATGCTCGCCGTGGCCAACCAGCACCCGTTGGCCAGCAAACCGTACATCGTGCCTCAGGACCTGCTCGACCAGACCCTGATCACCTACCCGGTGGAGCGCGACCGCCTGGACATCTTCACCCGCTTCCTGGAACCGGCCGACATCGAGCCGGCTGCCGTGCGCACGTCCGAGCTGACAGTGATGATGATGCAACTGGTAGCCAGCGGCCGTGGCGTCTGCGGCATGCCGCATTGGGCGCTGCATGAATACAGCTCGCGGGGCTATGTGAAGGGCAAGCGCCTGGGCGAGAAAGGCCTGTTCGCCACGCTATATGCAGCGGTGCGCACCGACATGCTCGATGCGCCCTACATGCGCGACTTCCTGCTGACCGCCAAGGACACCTCGTTCGCCACCCTCGACGGCGTCAGCGCGGTACGCTGACCGCCTGGCGGTATAGCGGCAGGATCAGGTCGCGGGTCAGCGGCGCCAGGTCCAGCGTTTCGGCCTGATCGGCGGCCAGCCACCGCACTTCTTCGATCTCCGCCGCCGGGGCTACGGCTTCGGCACTGTCGACGCGGAACAGCTCGGCTTGCACCTCGAAGCCTGGCTCGTTGGCGGCTGGCGCGCTGAACTGGCCCAGGTGCACCGCCTGGGCGGGATCGATACGCAGGCCCAGTTCTTCGAACAACTCGCGGGCCAGCGCCTGAATGGGCGATTCACCGGCATCGATCTTGCCACCTGGCTGCATGAACGCCTGGGTGCCGCGCTTGCGCACCAGCAGGGTGCGGCCTTGCGGGTCGATCAACAGGGCGGCGGCGATGCGGATGATATTGGGCATGGGTGGTGTCTCGGCATTTTGGCCGGCGAGGATCCCATGGGCTCCTGGGCCTGACAAGACCGGTCTTTCCTGTACCGGCCCTTTCGCGGGTGAACCCGCTCCCACAGGGATGCCACTGTCCTTGTGGGGGCGGGTTCACCCGCAAAAGGGCCGGCACAGGTCATTCATGGACGAACGGCCCCTTGCCAACCCGTCGTTCACCCGCCATAACCAACACATGAACCTGCCAGCCCTTCAGCACCAGGCGCTCGAACTGTTCCACCCGGCCGTCAGCACCTGGTTCCGTCGCCACTTCGCCACGGTCACCGACGCCCAGGCCCGTGCCTGGCCGCTGATCCATGCCGGGCAATCGATGCTGCTCGCCGCGCCGACCGGCTCGGGCAAGACCTTGAGCGCGTTCCTGGCCGTGCTCGACGAACTGTTCCGCGAGGGCCTGGAGCATGGCGGCGAGCTGCCTGCACAGACCCAGGTGGTCTACGTGTCGCCACTCAAGGCGCTGTCCAATGACATCCGTCTGAACCTGCAGGCCCCACTCGAAGGCATCAGCCAGGCCCTCGAAGACCTGGGTCTGAAAGCACCGCCCATCGCCACTGCCGTACGCACTGGCGATACCCCGCAAAAGGAGCGTGCGGCGATGCGCAAGCAGGCGCCGCATATCCTGGTCACCACGCCCGAATCGCTGTACGTGTTGATGGGCTCGGCTTCCGGTCGTGAAGGCCTGGCCAGCGTGCACACGGTGATCGTCGACGAGATCCACGCCCTGGCAGGCAACAAGCGTGGCGCCCACCTGGCGCTGACCCTGGAACGCCTGCAAGCCTTGTGTGGGCGCCCTTTGCGGCGTATCGGTCTGTCCGCCACCCAGCGCCCGGTGGAGCGCGTGGCGCAGTTCCTGGTCGGCCAGGGACGCCCTTGTGCAACTATCGACGTTGGCCATGCGCGCCAACGCGACCTCGCCATCGAAGTGCCCCCGGTGCCGCTCGGCGCGGTCATGGCCACGGACGTCTGGGGCCTGGTGTACGACCGCCTGGCCGACCTGGCGCGAGCGCATCGCACCACACTGGTGTTCGTCAACACCCGTCGCCTGGCCGAACGCATCACCCGTCATCTCAGCGAGCGCCTCGGCAAGGAGGCAGTGGCCGCGCACCACGGCAGCCTGTCCAAGGAGCTGCGCCTGGACGCCGAACAGCGCTTGAAAAACGGCCAACTGCAAATGCTGGTGGCCACCGCCTCGCTGGAGCTGGGCATCGACATCGGCGACGTCGACCTGGTCTGCCAGATCGAATCGCCCGGCTCGATCGCCGCCTTCCTGCAGCGCGTCGGGCGCTCCGGGCACCAGGTTGATGGCATTCCCAAAGGGCGGCTGTTCGCGACCTCACGAGATGACCTGATCGAATGCGTGGCGTTGCTCGATTGCATCCGCCTCGGCGAACTCGACGAGTTGCATATCCCCAATGCCCCCCTGGATGTCCTGGCCCAGCAGATCGTCGCCGAAGTCAGCAACCAGGCCTGGCAGGAACAGGCGTTGCTCGACTGCCTGCGCCAGGCAACGCCATACGCAGAACTCGACCCAAGGCGTTACCAGGCGCTGTTGAGCATGCTCGCCGAGGGCTACAACGGCCGCCAGGGTATCCGCAGCGCCTACCTGCACCGCGATGCGGTCAGCGGCACGTTGCGCGGCCGCCGGGGCAGCCAGCTGACGGCGCTGACCAGCGGCGGCACCATTCCCGACAACGCTGACTATGCGGTGCTGCTTGAACCACAGGCGCTGAACATCGGCAGTGTCAATGAAGACTTCGCCGTGGAAAGCATCGCAGGCGATATCTTCCAACTGGGCAACGCGTCCTACCGCATCCTCAGGGTCGAGCCTGGCCGGGTGCGGGTCGAGGACGCCCAGGGCCTGCCACCCACTATCCCGTTCTGGCTTGGCGAAGCACCGGGGCGCAGCGATGAACTGTCTGCGGCGGTCGCCCGCCTGCAGGCGCGCATCGATGAACAGCTGGTGCTGAACGACGGCGACCTGGCTGCGGTGCAGCAGTGGCTGCAGACCACGTTCGACCTGGATGAGGCCAGCGCCAGCCAGTTGCTCGACTACCTCGCCCGCACCCACCAAGTGCTGGGCGCCCTGCCCTCACAGCAGACCTTGGTGATGGAGCGTTTCTTCGACGAGTCTGGCGGTACCCAACTGATCATCCACTCGCCCTATGGCAGCCGCATCAACCGTGCCTGGGGCCTGGCCCTGCGCAAACGCTTCTGCCGTACCTTCAATTTCGAGCTGCAGGCCGCGGCCAGCGAGGACGCCATCGTGCTGTCGCTATCGACCAGCCACAGTTTCGAGCTGGAGGAGGTGTGGCGCTACCTCAACAGCCGCACTGCCGAGCAGATCCTCATCCAGGCCGTGCTCGACGCCCCCTTGTTCGGTGTGCGCTGGCGCTGGAATGCCGGCGTGGCCATGGCCCTGCCACGCTTCGTCGGCGGGCGCAAGGTGGCGCCGCAGATCCAGCGCATGAAGAGCGAAGACCTTATCGCTGCGGTGTTCCCCGACCAGATCGCCTGCCTGGAGAACATCGTCGGCGAGCGGCAGATCCCTGATCACCCACTGGTCGAGCAGACCCTCGACGACTGCCTGCACGAGGCCATGGACAGCGAAGGCTGGCTGGCGTTGCTGCGGCGCATGGAAAGCGGCCAGGTGCGCCTGCTGTGTCGCGACCTGCCAGCGCCCTCGCCACTGGCCTCGGCCATTCTCAATGCCAGGCCATACGCCTTTCTTGATGACGCGCCGCTCGAAGAGCGGCGTACCCAGGCGGTGATCAACAGGCGCTGGAATGAAGTTCACAGCGGCGATGATCTCGGCGCGCTGGACGCCGATGCGATCACCGCCGTGCAGGCCGAGGCCTGGCCGCAGCCGGGCAATGCCGACGAGATGCACGAGGCGCTGATGACCTTGGGCGCCATCAGCCATGAGGAAGTCCAGGCCAACCCCAGCTGGGACCTGCTGCTGCGTCAGCTGGCCAAGGCCGGGCGAGCGCTGCGCGTGACCGATGAAAAGCTGTGGTTCGCGCGCGAGCGCCTGACCCTGCTGCAAGCGCTGTATCCGGCTGCACGAATGGAGCCTGCGCTGGGCGTACTGCCCGGCTTCGATCAGGCCATCGACCCGGACAGCGCACTGCGCGAACTGCTACGCGCTCGCCTGAGTGGCTACGGTCCGCTCAGCGTTGCACAGATTGGCGCACCACTGGGCAAGTCTGCAGCTGAGGTCGAGCAGGCGCTGGCCCGCCTGGAAGCCGAAGGCTATGTGTTGCGTGGCCACTTCAGCCCTGGGGCACGGGACCTGCAATGGTGTGAGCGCCATCTGTTGGCACGCATCCATCGCTACACGGTGAAACGCCTGCGCCGAGAGATCGAACCGGTCAGCCTGCAGGACTTCATGCGTTTTCTGTTCGACTGGCAGCACCTGGCGCCTGACGAGCGCCTGCGTGGTCCGGCGGCAGTAGCCGAAGTGCTGGGCCAGTTGCAGGGTTTCCCCAGTGCAGCCGGCGCCTGGGAAGCGGAACTGTTGCCCGCACGTATCAAGGACTACAGCCCGCACTGGCTGGACGATGCCTGCCGCAGCGGGCAATTTGCCTGGAGTCGGCTGGCCGCAACGTTGGCGAGCAATACCTTGTCGAGCACGCCGCTGGTGCTGTTGCCACGCGAGCACATGGGCCTGTGGCGTAGCCTCGCCCCCGAGCCTGCCCGGGAAGCACTTGGCGGGCGGGCACAACGGGTACTTGAAGCGCTGCAGGTCCATGGGGCGTTGTTCTTCGACGAACTGACCAGCGATGCCCACCTGCTGCCCAGCGAGCTGGAAACGGCGCTGCAGGAGCTGGTCGGTGCCGGCCTGGTAGGCGCCGACAGTTTCACCGGCCTGCGCAGCCTGATTACCCCCGCCGCCAAACGCAGCTCCCGCAACAGCCGGCGCGGCCACCCGCCGCTGTCGAGCAGCATGGCCCATGCCGGGCGCTGGGCGTTGCTGCGTCGGGGCAGCGGCAATGTCGACGAGCACCAGCGCCTGGAGCACATCGCCCGTGCCCTGCTACGGCGCTATGGCGTGATCTGCTGGCGCTTGCTGGAGCGAGAGAGCGATGTGTTACCGCCCTGGCGCGAGCTGCTGCGTTGCTACCACCGGCTGGAAGCGCGTGGCGAGATTCGTGGCGGGCGCTTCATTGCCGGGCTGGCCGGCGAGCAGTTCGCCTTGCCGGAGGCGGTCGGGTTATTGCGCCAGGTTCGTCGGCGAAACCTGGATGCAGAACTGGTGGTGGTGAGCGCCAGCGACCCACTGAACCTGATCGGGTCGTTGTTGCCTGGGGCGAAGGTGCCTGCGGTGGGTGGCAACCGGCTGCTGTACCGCGACGGTGTGCCGGTGGCGGTGCGGGTGGCTGGGCGGTATAGCTATCTGGTGGAGGGATCGGCGCAGGAGCAGGCTGGATGGAAGGAGAAATTGCTGCGTAATGCGATGTGATTTGGCTTGACGGTGTGAAGTATCTAGGTGCCTGTCTTGAGGGCTTATCAAGGCCACCAGGTGTATGCCGACAGGGTTTCAGCGCCTGTGAGATCGAGCGCCGCCCGCGCGGCGCATCGCGGGTAAACCCGCTCCCACATCTGTTTCGGGCCAATCTCTCCTGTGAAGCCAACAGGGACCGCCTTGTTGGCATGGCGAGGCATCTCGGTGGGCGCTGATGCCGCTCCACCTGTCTCCAGTCATGCACGAAGGCCTATCATCGGTCTCCAGTCATACACCAAGGCCTATCATCGGTCTCCAGTCATGCACGAAGGACTATCGTCGGTCTCCAGTCATACACCAAGGCCTATCATCGGTCTCCAGTCATACACCAAGGCCTATCATCGGTCTCCAGTCATACACCAAGGCCTATCATCGGTCTCCAGTCATGCACGAAGGACTATCGTCGGTCTCCAGTCATACACCAAGGCCTATCATCGGTCTCCAGTCATACACCAAGGCGGATCCTGTTGGCGGCACAGGAGGGACTGGCCCGAAACAAATGTGGGAGATTCTATGGTTTTCAGCAAGCCAGTTTCCCACCTTTGGTGACGTATTCGTCCTGATTTTTCATCAGGGCGAATGCCACCCGCGCGAGCTTTCTAGCTAGGATTACCAGAGCTTGAGTTGTTGCTTTACCAGATTTCCGGTGCTGTTCATAAAGCCCTTTCCAAGCGGCCGATCTGCTGGCTGCCATCGCAGCGTTATGCAATAGGCGACGAATTTCTGAGCAAC
>NZ_PEMX01000016.1:0-120585 GCF_002759075.1 Pseudomonas sp. 382 | reverse complement strand
AATGACTATGTGATTTCTCGCATGGCCACTTGTGATGCTGATAATCTTTGTGACTATCAGTCCGTACTCACAAGCACCCACACGAATTGCTTGATTCGATTTGTTAAAGAGCGTTTGGTCAAGAGCGTTTCTTCTCAACCGAGGCGCGCATTCTACGCTTTCCTCAGAGCCTGTCAAGCGTTTATTTTGAAGTTTTTTGCGAGAAACTCGTTTGGCTTCAAATACTTGGCTCGCTGCGATCTCTCGTAGCGGGAGGCGAATAATACAGCGTTTAAAACCGCTGTCAACCTTCATCTCAACCGCCATCGATCATTCGACCGAAGCGCCTCCAACCTCACCTTAACTACCTAACTCGTTGAATTTCAAGGAGTTTGTCGTTCCGATGTCGCTGGAAGTGGGGCGCATTATAAGGGGATTCGAACCCCCGTCAACCTTTTCTTTCAAAAACATCTCAGAGCACCCTTCCCTGCCTACGGAAAATCCTCGTAAGGATCCGCGCAGCAGCAGGAACCCGCATGAACATGAGCAGAGCACCAATGCCTGCATAAATAGCCCACTCCCTCAGATCCGACCGAACGATCCACAGGAAGTGCAACAACCCCAGTCCAAGCACCCCGTACACCAGCTTGTGCAGCTTCTTCCAACGCGCCCCCAGTCGCCGCTGGCTATACCGATTCGAGGTAATCGCCAGCACCAGCAGGCCAAGAAAGCCGAGCGCCCCGACAATAATGTAAGGCCGCTTACGTAGCTCGACCGCCAACTGCCCCCAATCCAGTCCAAGAATAAAGAACAGATAGGCCAGGATGTGCAGCACGATATAGGCAAATACCCATAACCCCAGCTGCCGCCGCACCACGATCCAGCCCGACCAGCCCGAAAGCTTCTGCAGCGGCGTCATGCTCAAAGTCACCAGCAGGAAGGTCAGCGCTCCAAGCCCAAGGCGGTCCATGAAGATTTTCCCAGGGTCCGGGCCAAGCAGGCCCATCGCGGCCTCGTACAACCACCACACGGGAAACAGGCACCCCACGACAAAGATACCCAGTCGCAACCAGGGATAGCGCATCAATAGTTCTTCCGCAGATCGAGCCCGCTATACAGTGACGCCACTTCATCGGCGTAACCATTGAACATCTGTGTCTGCCGCACATTCGGACTGAACAGCCCACTGGGCAAACGGCGCTCCCGCGCCTGAGTCCAGCGCGGATGATCAACGGTCGGATTCACATTGGCATAGAAGCCATACTCATCCGGCGCCAACCCCTGCCAGGTTGTTCCTGGCTGCTCGGCCACCAGGCTGATGCGCACGATCGACTTGATACTTTTGAAGCCGTACTTCCAAGGTACTACCAGGCGTAACGGCGCACCGTTCTGATTGGGTAGCTCCCGGCCATACATGCCTACCGCCAGAATCGCCAAAGGATGCATCGCCTCATCCAGACGCAAACCTTCTCTGTATGGCCAGTCGATCAAGGCAAACCCCGAACGCTGCCCCACCATGTGCTCGGGATCCTTCAACGTCTCGAAACGGACATAGCGCGCCTTCGACGTAGGCTCGACCTGCTTGAGCACCTGTGCCAAGGGGAACCCCAGCCACGGAATGACCATCGACCACGCCTCGACGCAACGCAACCGATAAATGCGCTCTTCCAGCTGGTAGGGTTTGACGAAGTCTTCCAGCGCATAGCGCCCCGGCTTGCCCACCTCACCATCCACCACCACCGACCAGGGCTCGGTCTTCAGGCTGTCGCCATTGGCGGCCGGGTCGCCCTTGTCCGGGCCGAACTCATAGAAGTTGTTGTAATGGGTGGCGTCCTTGTATGGCGTGATCGCCTCATCCTTGACCGTCACGGCCTGCCAACGTGCGGCAGCGAGCTTGTCGGTAAACCAGCGTGGCGCGGCGCCGGGCGCCACATCGGCATAGCGCGACACATCAGCTGCGCTCGCCCCGCCGGGCAATGCGCCCAAGGCCAGACCGGCCAGCGAGCCACCGAGCAGAGTACGACGGGAAAGGTAGATACCTTCAGGAGTGATCTCGGCTGCCTTGCAGTCGGAAGACCTGGGAAGCTTGATGAGCATGGTCGGCTCCACAGCACTGGATAACGGATGTACCAGTAAGACTGTGGAGCCGGAGGGTTATTCCAGCGTTAAGGAATTATCACGCTTTGCGCCGACGCCCGCGCAGCAGGAACTGGATCGGCCCCGATGCCGCATAGGCGAGGAAGATCAGCAGCAGGATGCGCGGCGGGTCGCTGAACACCACGGCAAACACCAGCACCACCGCGAGGATCGCCACGAACGGCACGCGCCCCTTGAGGTCCAGCTCCTTGAAGCTGTTGTACTTGATGTTGCTGACCATCAGCATGCCCGCAGCGGCAACCAGCAGTGCCACCAGGAACGACAGCTTGGAGCCCTGAATGCCGTAGTCGCTGAATGCCCAGACGGTACCGGCGACCACACCGGCGGCGGCCGGACTGGCCAGGCCGATGAAGTAGCGCTTGTCGGCAGTGCCAACCTGGGTATTGAAACGCGCCAGACGCAACGCCGCACCCGCTACATAGATGAAGGCGACCATCCAGCCGACCTTGCCCATGTCACCCAGCGCCCAGCCGAAGGCCAGCAGGGCCGGGGCCACACCGAAGGCGACCATGTCCGATAGCGAGTCGTACTCGGCACCGAAGGCGCTCTGGGTATTGGTCATGCGCGCCACACGACCATCGAGGCCGTCGAGCACCATGGCCACGAAGATCGCAATGGCGGCAAAGGCGAAATACTTGCTCGCCTCGCGTGGATCGCCAGCGCTCTGCGCACTCATCGAGCTGATGATGGAATAGAAACCGGCAAACAGGTTGGCGGTGGTGAAAAGGTTGGGCAGCAGATAGATGCCGCGATGGCGCACCTTGCGCCCTTCGGCGTCATGCCCTTCTTCAACGTGCTCATCGACAGGTAGCAGGCTTTCGGCGTCGGAGGGCTTGTTCGGCTCTTCGGGACGTTCGCTCATGGAGGGTACCTTGCAACAGGATGGAAAATGTTCGACACGGGCCCGCAAAACTGGTTCTGACGGCGAGCCACTGGTCTGCTTTATACCAGAAGCTGACTGCCAGAACGAAAAAACGCGGCCGAAGCCGCGTTTTTCATCTTTCGATAAGACTTAGTTCTTGGTCTTGTCGACGATTTTGTTAGCCGAGATCCAAGGCATCATCGAACGCAGCTGCTCGCCGATGATCTCGATGCCGTGAGCGGCGTTGTTGCGGCGCTTGGCGGTCATCGATGGGTAGTTGGTAGCACCTTCGGAGATGAACATCTTCGCGTACTCACCGTCCTGGATGCGCTTCAGAGCGTTACGCATGGCCTTGCGGGATTCTTCGTTGATGACTTCCGGACCGGTGACGTACTCACCGTACTCGGCGTTGTTGGAGATCGAGTAGTTCATGTTGGCGATGCCGCCTTCGTACATGAGGTCAACGATCAGCTTCAGCTCGTGCAGGCACTCGAAGTAGGCCATTTCTGGCGCGTAGCCTGCTTCAACCAGGGTTTCGAAGCCGGCTTTGACCAGCTCGACGGTACCACCACACAGAACAGCCTGCTCACCGAACAGGTCGGTTTCGGTCTCGTCCTTGAAGGTGGTTTCGATGATACCGGTACGGCCGCCGCCTACGCCCGAAGCGTACGACAGGGCGACGTTCTTGGCATTGCCGGAGGCGTCCTGGTAAATAGCGATCAGGTCAGGGATACCGCCACCTTTGACGAACTCGGAACGCACGGTGTGGCCCGGTGCTTTTGGCGCGATCATGATCACGTCGAGGTCGGCACGTGGAACTACCTGGTTGTAGTGGATGGCGAAGCCGTGGGAGAAGGCCAGGGTAGCGCCCTTCTTGATGTTCGGCTCGATTTCCTGCTTGTACAGCTGGCCCTGGAACTCGTCCGGGGTCAGGATCATGACCAGGTCGGCGGCAGCGACAGCGGAGGCAACGTCGGTCACTTTCAGGCCATGGGCTTCAGCCTTGGCAACGGTGGCCGAACCTTTACGCAGACCGATGGTGACATCTACACCGGAGTCCTTCAGGTTGCACGCCTGAGCGTGGCCCTGAGAACCGTAACCGATGATGGCGACTTTCTTACCCTGGATGATGGAAAGGTCGCAGTCTTTATCGTAGAAAACTTTCATGAAAATACCCCTGGTTATATCTCGGCCCCTGCGGAGCCATCGCTAATTTTTGAATTTAGATGCTGAGCACTTTGTCGCCACGGGCGATGCCGGTAACGCCACTGCGCACGGTTTCGAGAATCGATGCGGTGCCGATCGCCTGGATGAAGCTGTCCAGCTTGTCGCTGGTGCCGCTCAGCTGCACGGTGTACACGCTGGCGGTCACATCGACGATCTGGCCACGGAAGATATCCGTGGTGCGCTTGATCTCGGCGCGCTGGGCACCGGTGGCCTTGACCTTGACCAGCATCAGTTCACGCTCGATGTGGGCGCTTTCCGACAGGTCGACCAGTTTTACCACTTCGACCAGCTTGTTCAGGTTCTTGGTGATCTGTTCAATCACTTCGTCATGGCCAACGGTGGTCAGCGTCAGACGCGACAGGGTCGGGTCTTCGGTCGGCGCCACGGTCAGGCTTTCAATGTTGTAGTTGCGCTGGGAGAACAGGCCGACCACACGGGACAGAGCACCGGGTTCGTTTTCCAGCAGCAGGGAAATGATGTGCCGCATATCAGGTACGCTCCGTCTTGCTCAGCCACATGTCACGCATCGAGCCATCCTTGATCTGCATCGGATAGACGTGCTCGCTGCGGTCGACCGCGATGTCGATGAACACCAGGCGGTCCTTCATCGCAAACGCTTCTTCCAGCTTCGGCTTGAGATCTTTGAGGCTGGTGATGCGGATACCCACATGGCCGTAGGCCTCGGCCAGCTTGATGAAGTCAGGCAGCGACTCGACGTACGAGTGCGAATGACGACCGTTGTAGGCCATGTCCTGCCATTGGCGGACCATGCCCAATACACCGTTGTTCAGGTTGACGATCTTCACCGGCAAGCCGTACTGCATGCAGGTGGACAGCTCCTGGATGTTCATCTGGATGCTGCCTTCACCAGTCACGCAGGCAACGTCCTGATCCGGGAAGTTGAGCTTGACGCCCATCGCTGCCGGGAAGCCGAAGCCCATGGTGCCCAGGCCACCGGAGTTGATCCAGCGGTTCGGCTTGTTGAAGCGGTAGTACTGCGCCGCGAACATCTGGTGCTGGCCAACGTCCGAGGTGACGAAAGCATCGCCATGGGTCACTTCGCACAGGGTCTCGATGACTTTTTGCGGTTTGATGACGTTGCCGTCGCCCTTGTCATAAGGGAACAGCTCGCCATTGCCACGCCATTCGTCGATCTGCTTCCACCAGGCATCCAGCGCCACCTTGTCAGGCTGCTCGCCAATTTCCTTGAGGATGCCAAGCATTTCGCCGAGCACGCTGTCGACCGGGCCAACGATCGGCACGTCGGCTTTGATCATCTTGGAGATCGACGCCGGGTCGATGTCGACATGGATGATCTTGGCATTCGGGCAGAACTTGGCCGGGCCATTGACCACGCGGTCGTCGAAACGCGCGCCGACAGCAAAGATCACGTCGGCATTGTGCATGGCCATGTTGGCAGTGAAGCTGCCGTGCATGCCGAGCATGCCGAGGAACTGACGGTCGGTCCCCGGGAAGCCACCCAACCCCATCAGGGTGTTGGTGACCGGCAGATTCAGTGACTTGGCGATTTCGGTCAGGGCTTCGGAGCCACCGCCGAGGATCACGCCGCCACCGGCATAGACGATCGGGCGCTTGGCCGCCAGGAGCATTTCGGCAGCCTTGCGGATCTGGCCGGAATGACCGCGCACAGCCGGGCTGTAAGAGCGCAGCTTGACCTTCTTCGGATAGACGTACTCGAACTTCTCGGCCGGGTTGGTCATATCTTTTGGAATGTCGACCACGACCGGGCCCGGGCGACCGGATTGCGCCAGGTAGAAGGCTTTCTTGAGTACTTCAGGGATCTCGGTCGGGTTCTTGATCATGAAGCTGTGCTTCACGATCGGCCGCGAGATACCGATCATGTCGGTTTCCTGGAAGGCATCGGTACCTACCATGGTGCTAGGCACCTGGCCGGACAGGATGACCATCGGAATCGAATCCATGTAGGCGGTGGCAATGCCGGTAATGGCATTGGTCGCGCCCGGACCGGAGGTTACCAGCACCACGCCGGCCTTGCCGGTGGCGCGGGCGTAGCCGTCCGCCATATGGGTTGCCGCCTGCTCGTGACGAACCAGGATGTGTTCCACTTCCGGCTCTTTGAACAGCGCGTCATAAACATGAAGGAGAGCACCACCAGGGTACCCGTAGATGTGCTTAACGCCTTCGTCACGCAAGAAGCGGACGACCATCTCAGCGCCAGATAAAAGCTCCACGTTGTTCACCTCTAAAACGCCAGAATACCGTCCCTAGTGGACGGGTCTTAATAGGTTTACTGCCAAGCAGAGCATGAGCGAACGTCAGCACTGACTGAGCAAGTATTGGGAGCTCCCCAGATGTTGCGGGGGTTTCCCACCCAGCGCGAGGTAACGCGTTGCGGGGTGTAACAGGCGGCGCGGGTGTGCGCCTCATGATCTGCTTAGCGGGTCTGCTTCTGGCAGTCCCTCTACAGCGGAATCTGGATTCTTGTGATTTGGCGCCTACAAGTCAAGAAAAATTATTGCCAATTTTTCCCGAAGATGAATTCCTGCCACCACTAAAAACCGAGTCAGCAGCAGAAAAAATAAGAATTTAATAAAAAAGGGCCACAATCTGCGGCCCTTGAAGGAAAAACTGAAGAAATCAGGCGGAAGGAGCGATCAATTGATCGAATGCTGCCAACAGGCGGCGCAGCTCGCGACTTTCTTCCGGACGATCGGTGAACACGGTTTCCGCCATCACCAGGATGCTCGAGGCATTGGGCAGGGGGTGGCCGAGTTCAATGATGATCTTCATGCGTGGCAGGAAGATCCACTGCAACCACTGCTCGAAGCTCAGCGTGTCGACCGCGAAAGGAACGGTACTGGCCAGCGCGTCGTCGCTCGGCGGCTCATCATCCCACCAGCCTTGCACCTGCAGCTCACGCTCGATGAGCAGCAGGTGGTCGGCGATATCGAGAACGCGTTGCTCGATCATCACGAGCTGACCCGCGCTTTCTGCCGCGCCAAGGCGGCACCGGCGCTGTCACCCTGCTTATCGCGGGCCTGGGCGATGGTGTTCCACAGCTCGGCCTGCAGGTCGGGGCGGCCATTGGCGTAGGTCAACGCACGGCGGGCCAGTTGCTCGGCCTGTGGCGCGTCGCCCTGCGACAGGCGCACCTGGGCCAGGCGGAACAGCACCTGAGGCTCGCGCGGGGCAATGCGCTGGGCGCGCTCCAGGCTCGAGGCGGCACCGTTGAAGTCACCGCTGCCCTGCTGCGACTGAGCGGTGGTCAGCAGCGCCAGTACCGGGCCATCAAGCTGTTCATCGGCCGAGAGACCACCGGAAGCGGCACTGCTGCGCGGGATGCCGGTCGGCGCGCTGGATGCGGCCGGCGCGCTGTTCATCGATGCGATATCGAAGGGTTCGTCAGCGATCGGGTTAGGGTTTGTCGTGATCGGCGCCGAAGTCACCGGGCCTGGCGTGATAGGGCCGGTGCTGATTGGCGCCGCGCTACTGCCCGCCGGGAAGGTCTGGATGCCTGCGGCCCCCGCGCCTTGCGGAATCATCACGGTCACGCCCGAGTCCTCTGGCAGCGACTGTGCCTGCGCGGTGCCGTTGCTCATGCCCGCCGAACGGTGGGCCTGGACGCGCTCACTATTGGACACCCGGGTGCTCGAGTCCACCACCGGAATGTTGCCTCGCGGCACGCTGGAGCAACCCTGGAGCACTACCAGCGCCGTCACGGCAGGAAACAGCCACTTTTTCAATTCACACCTCATCAATGCTGCGTTGGGCTCAGTTCATCCAGCCCTTGACCCAGTCCATGACCGACTCTACGGGATTCTGCTCACCGCCGCAGGTCGCTCCGGCGGGCGGTTCACTGCCGCGAATATACGGCATCTGCACGGCGCCCGGACAGCTTCTGTCAGAACCATGGCCGCTGTACGGATCGATCCACGCCTGCACCACATTGTCTGGCTGTGGCATGTCCAATGGCAGCGGGTCGGCCTTCTTCATGAAGCTGGTCCACACCTGCAGGGCGCCGGTGGCACCGGTAAATGGCGTCTTGCCGTTGTCGTCTCGGCCCATCCACACCACTGCCAGCAGGTCCTGGCTGAAGCCAGAGAACCAGCTGTCGCGCGAATCGTTACTGGTGCCGGTCTTGCCCGCCAGGGTCAGCGAGCTTGGCAGCACGTTGTAGACCGAGCGACCGGTACCTTCACGCATCACCCGTTGCATGGCGTTCTGTACCAGGTAGATAGCACCTGGGTCGAAGGTCTGCTGGATCTGGAACGGGTAGCGCTTGAGCGGCTCGCCCTCGGCCGTGAGCACGCTGCGGATGCCGCGCATCGGCGTGTTGAAGCCACCGTTGGCGATGGTCTGGTACATCGTCGCGACTTGCATGGGCGACATGCCGCCAGCACCCAGCAGCATTGCCGGGAAGGCTGGCCAATCGACGTTGACGCCGAGGCGGCCAATGGTCTTGATCACATTCGGCACACCGACTTCCAGGCCGAGCTTGGCAGTCGACAGGTTCAGTGAGTTGGCCAGGCCCTGGTACAGGTAGATCGTACCGTGCGAACGCCGGTCATAGTTTTGCGGGCGCCATACCTGGCCATCGGCTCCTTTTACCGAGAACGGTTCGTCCTGCACCCAGGAGGTCAGGGTGTACTTGCTTGGCTGCTCCAGCGCGGTCAGGTACACCGCCGGCTTGACCAGCGAGCCGATCGGCCGCACGGCGTCGATGGCACGGTTGAAGCCCGCAAACCCGGACTGGCGGCTGCCGATCAATGCCTGCACCTCGCCGGTTTCCGGGTTGGTCACGACCATCGCCGATTCCACCTCGTCGGCACCTTTACGCCCGGCCAGGCGCTTGAAGGTTTCGGCCATGGAGGTTTCAGCCTTCATCTGCAGGATCGGGTCGAAGCTGGTGAAGATGCGCAGGCCTTCCTCGGTCAAGTCTTCGTCACGGTAGTCCTGGCGCAACTGGCGCTTGACCAGGTCAAGGAATGCCGGGAACGAACTGTCGGCCAGGCTGCCGCGCTTGGTTACGCCCAACGGCATCTTCTTCGCCGCATCGACCTCCGCCTGGCTGGCCACGCCTTGCTCGGCGACCAGGTCGAGGACCAGGTTACGCCGCGCCAGCGCACGGTCAGGGTAACGCCGCGGGTTGTAATAAGACGGCCCCTTGACCATGCCAACCAGCAAGGCGATCTGGTGCAGTTTCAGCTCCGACAGCGGCTGGCTGAAGAAGAACTGGCTGGCCAGGCCGAAGCCATGCACGGCGCGCTGGCCATCCTGGCCGACGAATACTTCGTTGAGGTAGGCCTCGAGGATCTCGCGCTTGTCGTAATGCATTTCCAGCAGCACGGCCATCATCGCTTCAGTCAGCTTACGGGTGAGGCTACGCTCGCTGGTCAGGTAGAAGTTTTTCACCAGCTGCTGGGTCAGGGTACTGCCGCCCTGGCGCATCGAACCGGCCGAAGTGTTGACCCACATGGCCCGGGCGATGGACTTGGGCGACACGCCGAAGTGGCTGTAGAAGTCCCGGTCCTCGGTGGCTACCAGGGTTTCGAGCAGGTATGGCGGCACCTGATCGATCTTGATCAGGATGCGATCTTCGAGGTTCTTCGGGTAGATGCCGCCGATCATCAGCGGCTCAAGGCGTACCACGTCGAGTTTCTTGCCGTTGGCACCGGCGAGGTCTGCCACATAGTCGCCGGAGAAGCGCACACGCACGAACTGCGCAGGCTCCATACCCTCGTAGAACTGGAAGCCACGTGTATTGAGGTCGACGGTATTGCCGTTCACCGCCGCCGCGCCCGGGCCGTTGGCCGCGCTTTCACGCCGGTAACCGAGGGCGTCGAGTTCGGTGAGGAAGTCGTTCTTGCTCAGTTTCTGGCCGCTGAACAGCTCCAGCGGCCGGGCATACACCTTGGCCGGGATGGTCCAGCGCTTGCCGGAGAACTTCTCCTGAACGATGGCATCAAGGTAAACCGCGAAGCCGGCGACGATCACCAGGCCGACCAGGCTGAGCTTCAAGGCCCAGCCCAGCCAGGCGCGCGAGCGGCCGGTCGGGCGTTTCTGAGGGGTACGGGGATTTCGGGTTCGAGTCATGGCGGCGGATTATACGCACTTTATGAAGGGTAGGCAGGCGCCCTCTGGCGGTAGGCAGGGACGGCACCATTGACCATAATGGCGCTTTCGAATTCCCTGTCCCCGGAAGGATTTCCCGTGAGCCAAGCCTTGATCAACGCGTTGCAGAACCCTGCCCTGTACCCTCATCCCGTGGACGGGTTCCAGCTCATCGAGACGCACATCTCCTGGGTCCTGCTCACCGGCGAGTACGCCTACAAGATCAAGAAGCCGATGAACTTCGGCTTCCTCGACTTCACCAGCCTGGGCCAGCGCCAGCATTTCTGTAACGAAGAGCTGCGCCTGAACCAGCGCCTGACCGACGGCCTGTACCTTGAAGTCCTGCCAATCACCGGCAGCGCCGAAGCGCCACAGATCGGTGGTGAAGGTGAAGCGATCGAATATGTACTGAAGATGCGCCAGTTCCCCCAAGGCCAGATGCTCAACACCCTGCAGGCCAATGGCGAGCTGAATACCAGCCACATCGACCAGATGGCCCGGCAGATTGCCGAATTCCACCTGCAGGCACCGAAAGTGTCGCCGGAGCATCCGCTGGGCACCCCGGAAAGCGTGATGGCTCCGGTCGAGCAGAACTTCGAGCAGATCCGCCCGTTCCTCAGCGACAAAGCCGACCTGCAGCAACTGGACAACCTCCAGGCCTGGGCGCGCAGCAGCTTCGAGCGCCTGCATGGCCTGCTCCAGGCGCGCAAGGCCAATGGTTTCATCCGCGAATGCCACGGTGACATTCACCTGGGCAACGCCACCCTGATCGATGGCAAGGTGGTGATCTTCGACTGCATCGAGTTCAACGAGCCGTTCCGCCTGACTGACGTCTACGCCGACATCGGTTTCCTGGCCATGGACCTGGAAGACCGTGGCCTCAAGTGCCTGGCCCGCCGCTTCATCAGCCAGTACCTGGAGCTGACCGGCGACTACGCCGGCCTGGAACTGCTGAACTTCTACAAGGCCTACCGCGCACTGGTACGGGCCAAGGTCGCCCTGTTCAGCCTGTCGGCCGATGCCGACGCCGTGCAGCGCGCCACGACCCTGCGCACCTACCGCAACTACGCCAACCTGGCGGAAAGCTACAGCGCCATTCCTTCCCGCCTGCTTGCTATCACCCATGGCGTGTCGGCAGTGGGCAAGAGCCACGTGGCCATGCGCCTGGTCGAGGCGCTGGGCGCGGTTCGCCTGCGTTCGGATGTGGAGCGCAAGCGCCTGTTCGGCGAACAGCAGGCGCAGAACGCCGGCCAACTCGCGGCCGGGATCTATGACCAGGACGCCAGCGTGGCCACCTACCAGCGCCTGCACGCGCTGGCGGCGACGATCTTGCGTGCCGGCTTCCCGGTGGTGCTCGATGCCACCTACCTCAAGGCTGAACAGCGCCAGGCCGCAGCAGCAGTGGCCAACGAGACTGGCGTGCCATTCCTGATCCTCGACTGCCATGCACCGGAAGCGGTGATCGCCAGCTGGCTGGAGCAGCGCCAGGCCGAGAACAGCGACCCGTCGGATGCCACGCTTGAAGTGGTCAAGGCCCAGCAGGCCAGCCGTGAGCCACTGGATGCCCAGGAGCTGGCAAACAGCACCCGCATCGATACTCAGGAAGCCAGCGGCATGGACCAGGTGATCGACCAGATTCGCCAGCGTCTGCCAGGCCTGTAAGTCCTCCGCTTTTGTGTACTGGCCCCTTCGCGGGTAAACCCGCTCCCACAAGGTTCTCTGCCGACATCGAGATTGGCGTAGTACCTGTGGGAGCGGGTTCACCCGCGAAGAGGCCGGCACAGGCTGCCCCTGTCAGCTCGTCGTCCCCGATGGCAAAAGGCCGCGCATTTTCCAACCCCCGCTACACTCCTCTCTGACCTGCTCGCGATTTATCCCCTAGACCCGTTCAGCCATCGCAAGGAGGCTCGATGAACGATGAATTGCAGCACCTGAAGAATCTTGGCAAGACCTCTGCACAGTGGTTGCATGCGGCGGGTATCCACAGCGCGTCGGACTTGCGCCGGCTCGGCGCGGTGGGCGCCTATCAGGCCGTGAAAACGCGAGGGTTCAGGGCGTCGAAGGTGCTGTTGTACGCCATTGAAGGTGCATTGCTGGACATGCACTGGAACGATTTGCCAGCCGAACGCAAGGAAGCGCTCAATCAACAACTGGAAGCGAAATGCCCTATCGCCAAAAAAAACTGAAATAAACGCGAGAAGGGTGTTGACGATTAAATGAGAATCGTTATGATTATCACAACTGGTCGCGAGACTGGTTGGATAAACTAAGAGCCCCTGGTTCGGACTCTCAGATTATCTCCTCATCAGGCTAATCACGGTTATTGACCCGGCATTTTGCCGGGTCTTTTTTTGCCCGCAGGTTCACCCCGCCCAGAGGCGTCTTAGCTATTGGCGCAACTGCGCGCAGTAGTCCTGCTCGGGCATCGCCGCCGTGTACCAGACAAAGTCGGCCATCCCGCTTTTGACCTGCTCACCCGCTTCGGCCAGCAGCACCACTTTGCTCTCGCCCGTCGCGCCAAGATCGGCAAGGTGCAAAGGCACCCCCAAGTCCTTGCGCACATGGAACGACCCGGCCAACAGCAACGCTGGCTGCGGCGCCGCCAGCAGCCGTTCGGCGATACGCCGATCCCGCTGTTGCTGCACAGCCAGCATCGCTGGCAGCTGGCTTTCCGGTAACAGGCCACAATGCCCCTGCTTCACCTGTTCGAGCAGTGCCGCCCGTACCGCTGGCGCATTGGAATGGGTTCCCGACATAACCGCAGGGTGCCGATAGGCCTGGCGCATCTCGGTGGGTGACAGGTTGGCCGCCAACAGCGGCACATGGTGTTGCAAGGCTTCTCGCACAATAGGGCCGTACAATTGCCAGTCCCAGCCGTCGTCCCAGGCCAGGGCCTTGGGCAGGTCCTGTGGCAGTTGCGCTCGCCCGGCGAGCGCATCGACGCCGGCCTGCTGCTCGGGCTGCAGCATTTCCAGCAACAGGCTGCCCTGCGCCCGGCGCAGCTGCAGCGCACGCATCAACCACAGCTGCAAGGCGTGATGATCCGGGTTGTCATGCTTCTCGCCGATCAACACCCGTGGCGCATGGGCCAGGCGCTCGACCAGCTGTTCGGGGCTGATCACCTGTCCACTGGCCAGATCGTGAATCTGCCCCAGTTCGGCGTTATCCCGCCCCTCGCTGCTTTGCCAGGCCGGCAACGGCGGCAGGTTGGCCTGACAGCCACCCAGCGCCAGCGCCAGGCACAGCAATGAAACGCACAGCAAAGGATGACCCATGGGCAGTGCCTCCTAGCGGGTAATGATCAGCGGGTGGCCACGTTCCGGGTGCGCCTGCACCAGCACGTCGATGCCGAACACGGCCTTGAGTGACACAGGTGTCAGCACCTCCCGGGGACTGGCCAGGGCATGGCAGCGGCCGCTTTCGAGAAGCAGGACACGATCGCAGTAGCGTGCAGCCAGGTTGAGGTCATGCAGGATCACCAGCACTGCTGCACCACGGTCGGCGAAGCTGCGTACGGTTTCCAGCGTCGTATGCTGATGCAAAGGATCGAGCATGGAAGTCGGTTCGTCGAGCAACAGCGTGGTCCCCTTTTCCCCCGGCCAGAGCTGGGCCAGAACCCGTGCCAGGTGCACACGTTGGCGCTCACCACCGGACAGCGCCAGGTAACTGCGCTCAACCAGGTGCCAGGCATCCGCGGCACGCAACGCTGCCTCGACGATCTCCCGGTCACGCTGCCGACCACTGCCGTGGGGCAGCCGCCCCATGCCGACTACCTCCTCGACACGGAAGGCGAAGCCCAGGCTGGATACCTGTGGCAGCACCGCCAGGCGCTGTGCCCGAGCCTGGCCCGGCCATTGAGCCAGGGCTCTACCCTGCAGGGTCACCTGCCCGTGGCTTGGCGTGAGCTCGCCGCACAATGCCCCCAGCAGGCTGCTCTTACCCGCGCCATTAGGCCCCAGCACGCCCAGCACCTGCCCAGGCTCCAGCTGCAGATTGATGTCATGCAGCACTTCATTGCTGCCTCGGCGCAGATGCAGGTTTTGGACCTCAAGCATCAATTACGCCCTCGAACCAGCAAAAACAGGAAGAACGGGGCACCGATGAATGCGGTCACGATACCAATGGGCAATTCAGCCGGGGCCAACGCCAAGCGCGCCACCAGGTCGGCAAACAACAGCAAGGCCCCACCGGCCAACAGCGAGGCTGGCAACAATACCCTATGGTCGGGGCCAGCCAGCAACCGCACCAGATGTGGCACCACCAGGCCAACGAAGCCGATCAGCCCCGCTGCGGCGACTGCAGCGCCAACCCCTAAAGCCGTGCAGCACACCAGCTCGCGCTTGAGCCGCTCCACTTCGATGCCCAGATGTCGCGCTTCCGATTCACCGAGCAATAACGCATTGAGCGCCTGAGCCCGGCGCGGCAGCCAGAGCGCCACCCCCGCAGTGATCAGCAACAAAGGCCAGAGCCGCTCGTAACTGGCTCCATTGAGGCTGCCCAGATTCCAGAAGGTCAGCGTGCGCAGCGTGGCGTCATCGGCCAGGTAGGTAAACAGCCCCACCGCCGAGCCGCCGAGCGCTGTCAGCGCAATGCCGGCCAGCAGCATCGTGGCGACGTTGGTCTGCCCCTCACGCCGTCCCAATCGGTACACCAGCGCCGTGACGCCCAGCCCGCCGATGAAAGCGCAGGCCGACAGCAGGTACGGGGCAAGCCCTTCCGGGACACCCCCTAGCCAGCTGCCGCCGACAATCGCCACCGCCGCCCCCAGCGCCGCACCACTGGCGACACCGACCAGGCCGGGGTCGGCCAACGGGTTGCGGAACAGGCCCTGCATGGCCACTCCGGAAAGCGCCAGCACAGCGCCCACGGCCAGCCCCAGCAGCGTACGGGGCATGCGGATCTGGCCAAGGATCATGTCTGCCTGTTCCAGGCCGTCAGCGGCAATTGGCAGCCCGAGCAAACGCAGGCCGGCGCGCAAGGTATCCCCTGGCGGCAGGCTTACCGGCCCAAGGGCCAGCGACAGCCAGATGGCCAGCAGGCACAGCAAAGCCAGGCAAACAAAAAGCGTTCGCGGCGGGATACGCTGTTTCATTTGGCAGCGCTTGCCGGGTAAAACGCTGTCGCCAGCTCCTGCATGGCGGTTGGCAGGCGGGGGCCGAGACCTCCCACCAGCAAGGTCGGGTCGAGCGATACCAGGCGCTTGTCGCGCACTGCTCGGGAAGCGGCCAACGCAGGGTTCTCTTTGAGCAACGCCTGCAAGGCCTGCTCACCGCTCAACGCACGATCGGAAAACACTACGACATCCGGGTCGAGCGCTGCCAGCGCCTCATTGGAGAAATTCCTGTAGCCCTGGTGTTCGGCAAGGTTGCGCCCCCCCGCCTGGCGCAGCACCCAGTCACCTGCAGTGCCCTGCCCGGCAATCAGCGGCCGGGCGCCGGCATGCCCAACCAGCAGCAGCACACCTGGCGCCTGATGATGCTGCTGGGCCTGCCTGACCTGCGATTGCAGCGCTTCGAGTTGCTGATGATAGCCCGCCGCCAACTGTGCGGCTTTGTCCTCGGCACCGAGCAAGGTGCCCAAGTGCTTGAGATTCTGGTCAACGGCAGCCAGATCGGCCTGACTGGAAAACAACTCGACCGGCACGCCTGCTTTGCGCACCTGCGCCAGCACCGGCGGCGGCCCCATCTCCTCGGTACCCACCAGCACATCCGGATGCAGGCTGAGAATGCCCTCGGCCGACAACTGCCGCTGATAACCAACACTCGGCAAGGCCTTCAGCGACGCGGGGTGCTGGCTGGTGGTATCGACGCCCACCAGGCGTGGCTCGCCACCCAGTTCACTGATCCACTCGCTCAGCGCCCCGCCGGCGCTGACCCAGCGCTGCGGCAATTCGGCGGCCAAGGCCTGAGTGGAAGCAACGAAAACTACGCACAGGGCGAGCAAGCCAGCGGGACGGCGCATCATCGGATTCCTTCTGAAGGCGGGCCGCACGCCTTGTGGCGGGCAGCGGAACTGCGCACCATAGGCAGCCGGCGCAGCAAATGCGGGCAATTTGATAATTATTCGCATTGACGCGTCAAGCCATCACTTTGTTTCACGAGCCTTCCCTGCAATGCATTTTCTTTGTCCTTCCACGGCCCTGGCCGAGGGCCATAGCCGCGCCTTCAGCGTAGACGGCATCGACCTGTTCGGCGTGCGCCGTCAGGGCCAGGTGTACCTGTACCGCAACCGCTGCCCTCACCGCGGCATCCCGCTGAACTGGGCGCAAGATGCCTTTCTTGACGACAGTGCCAGCCTGATCCACTGTGCCCATCATGGCGCGCTGTTTCTGATCGAGAGTGGTGAATGCGTGGCCGGCCCCTGCGAAGGCGAAATGCTGCAGGCCCTGGACTGCCATGAGGACAGCCAGGGCATCTGGCTCAGGGGTTGAGCAACACCGGTAGCCGGCGGTCGATGATGATCTGCTCGTCATCCAGGCGTACCCCGTAGGCCAACACCTCGACCCCGTCGGCCACCGCAGCGCGCAGGGCGTTGGCATAGGCAAGGTCGATTTCATCGGCTGGGCGTACCGCCTCGATGCCGGTCAGGTTCACGCAGTACAGCTGCACCGCACGAATGCCCTGGCGGGCCAAAGCCGCCAGCTCGCGCAAGTGCTTGGCACCGCGCTGGGTCACGGCATCCGGGAACGCCGCCACGGCAGTATCCGGGTAACCCAGGGTCACGCTCTTGACCTCGATATAGGCTGGCCCGGCTGCAAACTCCAGGCGAAAATCCACCCGGCTGCGTTCTTCGCCGTAAGCCACCTCACGTTTCAGCGCGGTAAACCCGGCCAGCTCGTGGATCACTCCGGCACGCAACGCCTCCTCAACCAGCGCATTGGCGCGCCCGGTGTTGATGCAAGCCAGGCGGCCCTGGGGCGTTTCGCTGATTTCCCAGGTGCCTGGCAATTTGCGCTTGGGGTCGTTGGAGCGGCTGAACCACACCTGCCCGCCTTCGCGCATGCAATTAAGCATGGAACCGGTGTTCGGGCAGTGGATGGTCAGTTGCTCGCCACTGGCCGATTCGATATCGGCCAGGAAGCGCTTGTAGCGACGCAGCAGGCGCCCTTGTTCAAGTGGAGGAAAAAACACCATTCAGCCTTGCCAGCTCCGCAACCCACGGGCGATGCGCTCGACCGCCTGCTCCAGGCGCGGCAGGCCCTGGGTATAGGCAAACCGTACATGGTGGCCGGCCAAATGGCGGCCGAAGTCAAGGCCTGGGGTAAAGGCCAGGTGCTCGGTTTCAAGGAAATGCTGGCAGAAAGCAAAGGCATCGCCACCGAACGCGCTGATATCGGCATACAGGTAGAACGCGCCCTGCGGCTCGACGGCAATGCGGAAGCCCAATTCACGCAGCGCCGGCAACAGGTAGTCGCGGCGACGGGCGAATTCGGCGCGACGCGCTTCGAAAATCGCCAGCGATTCCGGCTGGAAGCAGGCCAACGCCGCATGCTGGGCCATGCTCGGTGCACTGATGTAGAGGTTCTGGGCCAGCTTCTCCAGATCGGCCACGGCATTGGGCGGGGCCACCAGCCAGCCGAGCCGCCAGCCGGTCATGCCGAAATACTTGGAAAAACTATTGAGGACAAACGCCGAGTCATCCACTTCCAGCACGCTCGGCGCATCCATGCCGTAGGTCAGGCCGTGGTAGATCTCGTCCACGACCAGGTGACCATGGCGTTCACGGGTGGCCTTGGACAGGCTGGCCAGCTCCTCGCGGCCCAGCACGGTGCCCGTCGGGTTGGCTGGCGAGGCGACCAGGGCGCCGACGCTGTCCTTGTCCCAGTAACGCTCGACCAGGTCGGCGGTGAGCTGGTAGTTGACCTCTGGCCCGACTGGGACCAGCTGCGCGCCGCCTTCGACCAGGCGCAGGAAGTGGCGGTTGCACGGGTAACCCGGGTCAGCCAGCAGCCAGTGCTTGCCGGGGTCGACCAACAAGCTGCTGGCCAGCAGCAACGCCCCGGAGCCGCCCGGCGTGACGAGAATCCGCTCAGGGTCGATCTGCAGGCCATAACGCTGGCCATAGAAACCGGCGATGGCCTCGCGCAGCGCTGGCAGGCCACGGGCGGCGGTATAGCGGGTATGCCCGGCGGCCAACGCGGCCTGGCCGGCAGCGACGATCGGTGCGGCGGTGGTGAAGTCCGGCTCGCCGATTTCAAGGTGGATCACGTCATGGCCGGCTGCTTGCAGCTCGTTGGCCCGCGCCAGCAACGCCATGACGTGGAAGGGTTCGATGGCGCGGCTGCGCACGCTGTAGGGGTGGGCCATGACCTTCTCTCAATTGGGTCTAAACTGTTGATTCTACCTTTGCAGCGCACCGAACGTGCGCCGCGCGCTGCGGTCAACACCTAGGATCGGGCGGGCTAGCGCAACCCCCGATCTATCTGGTAAGTTCGGCGGCTCGCAGTCGCAGGGCCGGCGGGTGCCGGAGATGGAGCAGCCTGCGCATTGGATCAGATGAGTGAGAGGCGGTCTATTCATGTCCACCGTAGAAAAGCAAAAAACCGGTCAGACCATGTACGGTGTCGCGCCCTATCAAGAGGGCACGGGCGAAGATTACATGGACGACCGCATGAGGGATCACTTCACCAAGCTGCTCAATGCTTGGAAAAGCGAGCTCATGCAGAGTGTCGACCGCACCGTAGACCACATGAAGGATGAAGCTGCGAACTTCCCCGATCCGGCCGACCGCGCCAGCCAGGAAGAAGAATTTGCCCTGGAGCTTCGTAACCGCGACCGCGAGCGCAAGCTGATCAAGAAGATCGACAAGACCTTGCAGAAGATCCAGGACGAAGAATACGGCTGGTGCGAATCGTGCGGCATCGAGATCGGCCTGCGCCGCCTTGAAGCCCGTCCTACCGCCGACCTATGCTTCGACTGCAAGGAAATCGCGGAGAAAAAGGAAAAGACCGTCGGCAAAGGCTGACACGTCTTCCATCCGAACGGGGCGCATCATGCGCCCCGTTTCATTTATATGCCCGGCAATGCCATGAAAGACTCCCGTTATATCGGACGCTTCGCCCCCACCCCAAGCGGCTTCCTGCACTTCGGCTCGCTGGTTGCCGCCCTGGCCTCCTGGATCGATGCCCGCGCCGTGGACGGCCGCTGGCTGTTGCGCATGGAAGACACCGACCCACCCAGGGAAATGCCAGGCGCCCGCGACGCGATACTGCAGACCCTCGAGCGCTACGGCCTGGAGTGGGATGGCGAAGTGGTTTATCAAAGCCAGCGCCACGAAGCCTATGCCGCCGTGGTCGACCGCCTGTTCAGCATGGGCCTGGCCTACGCCTGTACCTGCTCGCGCAAGCAGCTGGAGGGGCACAATGGCATCTACCCAGGCTATTGCCGTAACGCGGGCCATGCCCGGGAAGGCGCGGCGATCCGCCTGCGGGTACCCGAACTGATCTACCGCTTCAGCGACCGGGTGCAAGGCGAGTTCCAGCAGCATCTTGGGCGCGAAGTGGGCGACTTCATCATCCAGCGACGCGATGGGCTCTATGCCTATCAACTGGCGGTGGTGCTGGACGATGCCTGGCAAGGCATCACCGATATCGTGCGCGGGGCCGACCTGCTCGACAACACGCCGCGCCAACTGTACCTGCAGGAATTGCTGGGCTTTTCGCAACCGCGCTATCTGCACATTCCACTGATCGTCCAGCCTGACGGGCACAAGCTGGGCAAGTCCTATCGTTCGCCGCCGTTGCAGGCGCAGCAGGCGACGCCTTTGCTGCTGCGCGCGTTGCGGGCGCTGGGGCAGGAAACCGATGCCGAACTGCTGCTGGCAACACCCGCCGAAGTGCTGGCGGTAGCACGCGAGCAGTGGCGACCAGAAGCCATTGCCCGGCAGTTGACGGTGCCAGAGGCTGATTTGCACTGAAGCAGGCATGGCCTGTTCATGGGTAAACCCGCGCCCACAGGAGCAGTGCAATGCCCGGGACCTGTGCAGTACCTGTGGGGGCGGGTTCACCCGCGAAGAGGACGGCACAGGCAAATACCGCTCAAATTCAAAAGCGTAATAAATTCAGACTCTTGGCGAACCCTATGGATTACCGCTAGCATCGCCACAGTCAATTGCGCCAATAATAAGTCCAAGCCCGCAGCGCCCAACCATCGAGGCCAGCATGTACATCTATCGTTTGGTCCTGCTTCTGGTCGTGGGGATCTACCTGTTCTCCCCGGCCATCATGGACTGGTGGATCGAACCGACCGGTGCCTGGTACCGCCCCTACCTGCTCTGGCTGATCCTGATCGTCGTCACCTTCATCCTGCAGAGCCAACGAGATGCCGATGAGCTTTAGCCTGACCCAGATGATCCTGATCAGCGCCGCGTACCTGATGGTGCTGTTCGGCGTGGCCTGGATCAGCGAGCGAGGGCTGATCCCGCGCTCCATCATTCGCCACCCGCTGACCTACACCTTGTCGCTGGGCGTCTACGCCAGTGCCTGGGCCTTTTATGGTTCGGTAGGCCTGGCCTATCAGTATGGCTACGGCTTCCTCGCCTGTTACCTGGGGGTATCCGGTGCATTCCTGCTGGCGCCGGTGCTGCTCTACCCGATCCTCAAGATTACCCGCACCTACCAGTTATCGTCACTGGCCGACCTGCTGGCGTTCCGTTTTCGCAGCACCTGGGCCGGCGCGCTGACCACCCTCATCATGCTGATCGGCGTGCTGCCCCTGCTTGCCCTGCAGATCCAGGCAGTGGCCGACTCGATCAGTATCCTTACCGGCGAACCGGTCAAGGCCCGGGTGGCCTTTGCCTTCTGTGCGCTGATCATCCTGTTCACCATCTTCTTCGGCTCGCGCCATATCGCCACCCGTGAGAAACACGAAGGCCTGGTGTTCGCCATCGCCTTCGAGTCGGTGATCAAGCTGCTGGCCCTGGGCGGCATCGGCCTGTATGCGCTGTATGGTGTGTTTGGCGGGCCGCACCAACTGGAAGTGTGGCTGCTGCAGAACCAGACGGCCCTGGCAGCCTTGCACACCCCCTTGCAGGAAGGCCCATGGCGCACCCTGCTGCTGGTGTTCTTCGCCTCGGCCATCGTCATGCCGCACATGTACCACATGGCCTTCACCGAAAACCTCAACCCGCGCTCGCTGGTCAGCGCCAGCTGGGGCCTGCCGCTGTTCCTGCTGCTGATGAGCCTGGCCGTGCCGCTGGTGCTGTGGGCCGGCCTGCGCCTGGGCGCCAGCACCAACCCCGAGTACTTCACCCTGGGCCTGGGGATCGCCGCCAACAACCAGGCGCTGGCTTTGCTGGCCTACGTTGGCGGGCTCGCGTCCGCCAGCGGGCTGATCATCGTCACCACGCTGGCGTTGTCGGGCATGGCCCTCAACCACTTGGTGCTGCCGCTTTACCAGCCGCCTGCCGAAGGCAATATCTACCGCTGGCTGAAGTGGACCCGCCGGGCGCTGATCGTCGCCATCATCACTGCCGGCTTCGTCTTCTACCTGACCCAGAACAACCACCAGAGCCTGGCCAACCTGGGCATCGTGGCCTTCGTCGCCACACTGCAGTTCCTGCCAGGCGTGCTGTCGGTGCTGTACTGGCCGACCGCCAACCGCCGCGGCTTCATCGCCGGTCTGCTGGCCGGGACCGTGGTGTGGCTGGTGACCATGCTGCTGCCGCTGCTGGGCAACCTGCAGGGCTTCTATATCCCGCTGCTGGACATGATCTATGTGCTAGACGACACCAGCTGGCACATGGCGGCAATTGCCTCGCTGGCGGCCAACGTGCTGCTGTTCACGCTGATTTCGTTGTTCACCAACGCCAGCACTGAGGAAGTCAGCGCCGCCGAGGCCTGCGCCGTGGACAACGTGCGCCGGCCGCAGCGCCGCGAGCTGCACGCCGCATCGCCACAGGAATTCGCCACCCAACTGGCCAAACCACTTGGCGCCAAGGCGGCGCAGAAGGAGGTCGAACAGGCCCTGCGAGACCTTTATCTGCCGTTCGATGAGCGCCGCCCCTATGCCTTGCGCCGCCTGCGCGACCGTATCGAGGCCAACCTCTCGGGCCTGATGGGGCCAAGCGTGGCGCAGGACATGGTCGAGACCTTCCTGCCGTACAAGTCCGGTAACGAGAACTACGTCACCGAGGACATCCATTTCATCGAGAGCCGCCTGGAAGACTACCACTCGCGCCTTACCGGCCTTGCCGCCGAACTCGACGCCCTGCGCCGCTACCACCGCCAGACCCTGCAAGAGCTGCCCATGGGCGTCTGCTCGCTGGCCAAGGACCAGGAAATCCTGATGTGGAACAAGGCCATGGAAGAGCTGACCGGCATTGCCGCCAAGCATGTGGTCGGCTCGCGCCTGGTGACCATCAGCGAACCCTGGCGCGGCCTGCTGCAGGGCTTCATCAACGTGCCCGACGAACATTTGCACAAGCAGCGCCTGGCGCTGGACGGTCAACCGCGCTGGCTGAACCTGCACAAGGCGGCCATCGACGAGCCCCTGGCGCCCGGCAACAGCGGCCTGGTGCTGCTGGTCGAGGACCTCACCGAAACCCAGGCCCTGGAAGACAAACTGGTGCATTCCGAGCGCCTGGCCAGCATCGGCCGCCTGGCCGCTGGCGTGGCCCACGAAATCGGCAACCCGATTACCGGCATTGCCTGCCTGGCGCAGAACCTGCGCGAGGAGCGTGAAGGCGATGGGGAAATCATCGAGCTGTCCAGCCAGATCCTCGAGCAGACCAAGCGCGTGTCGCGCATCGTCCAGTCGCTGATGAGCTTCGCCCACGCCGGCGGCAGCCATCAGAACAGTGAAGAGCCGGTATGCCTGGCCGAGGTGGCACAAGACGCCATCGGTCTGCTGGCGTTGAACCGGCGCAACTTCGAAGTACAGTTCTTCAATCTCTGCGACCCGGACCATTGGGCCGAGGGTGATCCGCAGCGCCTCGCCCAGGTGTTGATCAACCTGCTGTCCAATGCCCGCGACGCCTCGCCGCCTGGCAGCGCCGTGCGGGTGCGCAGCGAAGTCAGCGAGCACACCGTCGACCTGATCGTCGAGGACGAAGGCAGCGGGATCCCGAAGAACATCATGGACCGCCTGTTCGAACCGTTCTTCACCACCAAGGACCCGGGCGAAGGAACCGGACTGGGGCTCGCTCTGGTCTATTCCATCGTGGAAGAGCATTATGGGCAAATCACCATCGACAGCCCGGCCGATATCGAACGGCAACGTGGCACCCGGATCCGCGTGACCCTGCCCCGGCATGTCGTAGCGACGTCCCCTGAAATTCGAGACCGTCGAGAGAATTGAATCAATGCCGCACATTCTGATCGTCGAAGACGAAACCATCATCCGCTCGGCCCTGCGTCGGCTGCTCGAACGCAATCAGTACCAGGTCAGCGAAGCCGGCTCGGTACAGGAAGCCCAGGAACGCTTCAGCATTGCCACCTTCGACCTGATCGTCAGCGACCTGCGCCTGCCGGGTGCCCCGGGCACCGAGCTGATCAAGCTTGGCCAGGGCACGCCGGTGCTGATCATGACCAGCTACGCCAGCCTGCGATCGGCGGTGGACTCGATGAAGATGGGCGCGGTGGACTACATCGCCAAACCCTTCGATCACGATGAAATGCTTCAGGCCGTGGCGCGCATCTTGCGTGACCGCCAGAACGCGCCGGCAGCCGCGCCGGCCCCGGCCGCCGAACCGCGGGCCAACGGCAAGGCCGCGCCAGCTGACAAAGGTGCCGCCGCCAATGGCGAGATCGGCATCATCGGTTCGTGCCCGCCCATGCAGGACATGTACAGCAAGATCCGCAAGGTGGCACCGACCGACTCCAACGTGCTGATCCAGGGTGAGTCGGGCACCGGCAAAGAACTGGTCGCCCGCGCCCTGCACAACCTGTCACGGCGCGCCAAGGCGCCGATGATTTCGGTGAACTGTGCGGCCATTCCGGAGACCCTCATCGAATCGGAACTGTTCGGCCATGAAAAAGGGGCATTCACCGGCGCCAGTGCCGGCCGTGCTGGCCTGGTAGAAGCCGCCGACGGTGGCACATTGTTCCTCGACGAAATCGGTGAACTCCCGCTCGAAGCCCAGGCACGCCTGCTGCGCGTGCTGCAGGAAGGCGAGATTCGCCGGGTCGGTTCGGTACAGTCGCAAAAAGTCGACGTGCGCCTGATCGCCGCGACCCACCGCGACCTGAAGAACCTGGCCAAGGCCGGGCAGTTCCGCGAAGACCTGTATTACCGCCTCCACGTGATCGCCCTGAAGTTGCCGGCCCTGCGCGAGCGCGGCAGTGATGTCAACGAGATCGCCAATGCCTTCCTCGCCCGCCAGAGCGCGCGCATCGGTCGTGACGACCTGCACTTCTCGGCCGAGGCCGAGCAAGCCATTCGTCATTACAGCTGGCCGGGCAACGTGCGCGAACTGGAAAACGCCGTGGAGCGTGCGGTGATCCTTAGCGAGAGTGCGGAAATTTCCGCCGACATGCTGGGCATCGACATCGAGCTGAGCGACCTCGAGGAGGATGACATCCTCGACAATGCTCTGGTCGCGGCCAGCGCCAGCAGTGCCAGCCATGAACCGACCGAGGACCTGTCGCTGGAGGACTACTTCCAGCACTTCGTACTCGAGCACCAGGACCACATGACCGAGACCGAGCTGGCACGCAAGCTCGGAGTCAGCCGCAAGTGCCTGTGGGAACGGCGCCAGCGCCTGGGCATCCCACGGCGCAAGAGCAACGCGACCAGCGACAACTGATTCTGATCTCCGTTGGCCTTACCGGCCTCTTCGCGGGCAAGCCCGCTCCCACAGGATTTACACAGTCTCTGACACTGCGTGATCCTGTGGAAGCGGGCTTGCCCGCGAATGGGCCGGCAAAGCCAATGCACACACACCGGGTAACACCTCAGTTCCCGCACAAATCTGTTACCCAACCTTTCCGCCGTAACAGTTCACGAGGCGTACGGTAACGAAAAATCCACATTTCCAGCCCGCCGCCAAACGCAAAATTTCGCCAAACCCTTGATTTCACTGGGTTTTGAAAAGTTGGCACGGCACCTGCTATATGTCTGGTACAAGAACAATAACAAGCACAGCAACTCAGAATAAGAACAAGACGAAACGGCTCACGCACAATAAGAACAAGACGGCGGAGGCGCAGCTAACTGATTCTTTTGGAGAGGATGCGTGTTTGGGGCTTGCCCCACGACCAGGCAGAGAACAACAAAAACTGCACTTCAAAGCAGCGCCTGAACTGGTTGGATCGAACGATCAACATGACGTCAGCGACCAAAGCAATCCGTTTGCTCTTTACCCCTGGATTGGGGGTCGTCCACAAGCTTCGAGATTTGTGGACAGGGCACTCAACAAAAACAAGAAGCCCAGTAAAAAAACAATAAGAGCACGCAACGACTTCTTGGGGAGCTTAGGCTCCCCTTGTCGTTTCTCCCCCTCGGCAGGGCCTCCTGCTACCGCCTACACCATTCCCCGAGTAAATGCTAGAATCCCCGCCCATCATGCGGCCATTCTCCTATTCTTGGCCGAACATTCCTTCAAACAGTGCATCCCATGCTGAAGAAGCTGTTCCAGTCGTTCCGCCCTCCCGTACCGGGCCAGCACCACAGGCGCACCACGCCTGAGGTGATCAACAAGAGCCAACACTCGTTGCAGCGCCACCAGTTCAGCCGCCACGCGGTGAACATCGTCGAGCGCCTGCAGAGCGCTGGCTACCAGGCATATCTGGTCGGTGGCTGTGTCCGCGACCTGATGCTGGGCATCACGCCCAAGGACTTCGACGTCGCCACCAGCGCCACGCCCGAGCAGGTGCGTGCCGAGTTCCGCAACGCGCGCATCATTGGTCGGCGCTTCAAGCTGGTCCACGTGCATTTCGGCCGTGAGATCATCGAAGTCGCCACCTTCCGTGCGCCCCACTCCGAAGACGACCAGGGTGACAGCCACCGTTCGTCCCACAACGCCAGCGGTCGCATCCTGCGTGACAACGTATACGGCACTTTGGAAGAAGACGCGCAGCGCCGCGATTTCACCATCAACGCCCTGTACTACGATCCGGTCAGCGAGCGCATTCTCGACTACGCCAATGGCGTGCACGACATCCGCAACCGTCTGTTGCGTCTGATCGGCGACCCGACCCACCGCTACCAGGAAGACCCGGTGCGCATGCTGCGCGCAGTGCGCTTTGCCGCCAAGCTGGACTTCGGTATCGAGAAGCACACCTTCCAGCCGATCCGCAAACTGGCCCCGCTGCTGCGCGAGATCCCGCCCGCACGCCTGTTCGAGGAATGCCTCAAGCTGTTCCTCTCCGGCCAAGGGGCCATCGCATTCGAGATGCTGGTCGACCTGGAGCTGTTCGAACCGCTGTTCCCGGCCAGTGCCCATGCCCTGGAAGAGCGTCCGACCTACACCCATACCCTGATCAGCCAGGCGCTGAACAACACCGACCTGCGCGTCAAGCAGGGCAAGCCGGTAACCCCGGCCTTCCTGTTCGCCGCCCTGCTCTGGCCAGCCCTGCCAAGCCGGGTACTGCACCTGCAGAGCCAAGGCGTGCCGCCGATTCCGGCCATGAACGGCGCAGCCCACGACCTGATCGCCGAGCAGTGCGCACGCATCGCCATTCCGAAACGCTTCACCCTGCCCATCCGCGAGATCTGGGACATGCAGGAACGCCTGCCGCGCCGCAGTGGCAAGCGCGCCGACCTGCTGCTCGACAACCCGCGCTTCCGTGCCGGTTACGACTTCCTGCTGCTGCGCGAAAGCGCCGGCGAAGAAACCGACGATCTGGGCCAGTGGTGGACCGACTATCAGGATGCCAATGACAGCGAGCGCCGCGAGATGATCCGTGAGCTTGGCAGCCGTGACGAAGGCGCTGCTGCCGGCCCGCGCAAACGCAAGCGCAGTGGCGGCAAGCGCAAGCGCAGCGGTGGTGACGAGGCGTTCGAGTGACCACGCGCGCCTTCATCGGCCTCGGCAGCAATCTGGACGCCCCCGCAGAACAACTGCGCAGCGCCCTGCAGGCGCTCGACCAGATTGCCGACAGCCGCCTGGTGGGCGCTTCGGCGCTGTACACCAGCGACTCGCTGCTGCCCGGCCAGCCGCGTTACACCAACGCGGTAGCCGCCCTCGACACCACCCTGGCACCACTGCAACTGCTCGACGCCCTGCAAGCCATCGAGAACGACCAGGGCCGCGTGCGCAAGGAACGCTGGGGCCCGCGCACCCTCGACCTGGATATCCTGCTGTTCGGCGACCAGGTCATCGATCTGCCACGCCTGCAGGTGCCGCACTACCACATGCATGCGCGCCCCTTCGTGCTGTACCCCTTGGCCGAGCTGGTGGCAGACGACTTCTGTCTGGCCGATGGCCGCGCCCTCGCCGAACTGCTCCAAGCCTGCCCATTCGTCGGCCTGGAACGCCTGTAAACCGGGCGTTTGAGATAGTCACTCAGGCACGGTAACGCAAGTAACACCCTGTTAGTAACAATGCGGTAACAGGGTGATTGACTTCCCCCACCTCGCTCACGACTATAGGCGTCCCGTGTGGCACCAAAGTGCCGCATACCCGTATTTAGGCCCGGACGGACCTGTGCCCGAACATCACGCGCGATGATGTGCCGCTCCGGAAGATGACTACACGCGTTGTATGCAGTCGTTTTTCACAGCGCCTGAACGAGGATTTTCCTACATGCCTGAAGTAACCCTGACCACCCTGCATGGCCTCAAGGCCAAGGGTGAAAAGATCACCATGCTGACCTGCTACGATGCAACCTTCGCCAAGGCCTGCAGCCAGGCTGGCGTCGACGTGTTGCTGGTGGGCGACTCCCTGGGCATGGTCCTGCAGGGCCATGACAGCACACTGCCCGTCACCACTGCAGAGATGGCCTACCACACCGCCTGCGTCAAACGCGGCAATGATGGCGCGCTGATCCTGGCGGACCTGCCGTTCATGGCCCATGCCACTCCCGAGCAGGCGTTTGCCAACTGCGCCACGCTGATGCAGGCCGGCGCCCACATGATCAAGCTCGAAGGCGCCGCCTGGCTGGCCGAAACCATCCGCCTGCTGGCCGAACGCGGCGTGCCAGTGTGCGCGCACATGGGCCTGACGCCGCAAACCGTCAACGTCCTGGGCGGATACAAGGTCCAAGGCCGTCAGGAAGCGCAAGCCCGGCAGATGCGCGCCGACGCCATTGCGCTGGAGCAAGCCGGCGCGGCGATGCTGCTGCTCGAATGCGTACCGAGCGAACTGGCCGCAGAAATCACCCAGGCAGTGAGCATTCCGGTGATCGGCATCGGTGCCGGTAGCGCTACCGATGGCCAGGTATTGGTCCTGCACGACATGCTCGGCCTGTCGCTGAGTGGCCGGGTGCCGAAGTTCGTGAAGAATTTCATGCAAGGCCAGCCCGATATCCAGAGCGCCCTCACCGCCTACGTCAAGGCCGTCAAAGACGTTGCCTTCCCCGCTGCCGAACACGGATTCAGCGCATGAACACAGTCAAGACCGTCCGCGAACTGCGTGCCGCCGTCGCTCGTGCACGCGGCGAAGGCAAGCGCATCGGCTTCGTGCCGACCATGGGCAACCTGCACAGCGGCCATGCCGCGCTGGTGACCAAGGCTGCCCAACGTGCCGATTTCGTGGTCGCCAGCATCTTCGTCAACCCCTTGCAGTTCGGTGCCAACGAAGACCTCGACAAATACCCGCGCACCCTCGCCGCCGACCAGGAGCGCCTGCTGCAGGCCGGTTGCAATCTGCTGTTCGCACCCACCGTGGAAGAGATGTACCCGGACGGCATGAGCGTGCAGACACGAGTCAGCGTGCCCAACCTGTCCGAAGGCCTGTGCGGTGCCAGCCGCCCTGGGCATTTCGAAGGCGTGGCGACCGTGGTCAGCAAGCTGTTCAACATGGTCCAGCCAGACTTGGCCGTGTTTGGCGAAAAGGACTACCAGCAACTGGCGGTAATCCGCGCCATGGTGCGCGACCTGAACATGCCGATCCAGATCATCGGTGAGCCGACCGTGCGCGCCGAAGATGGCCTGGCGCTGTCTTCACGCAACGGTTACCTGACGCCTGAGCAACGCGCCACGGCGCCAGTGGTGTATCGCACCCTGCAGCAGATCGGTGAGGCGCTCGGCCGCGGCCAGGTGGATTTCGCAGCATTGATCGAGCAAGGCAAGGCACAGCTGAGCGCTGCCGGCCTGCGCCCGGATTATCTGGAAGTGCGCCATGCTGTGAACCTGCGCCCGGCAGCGTTCGGTGACCGGGACCTGGTGATTCTGGTTGCTGCTTACTTGGGTAACACCCGGTTGATCGACAACCTGTATCTTCACCTGGACGAGAAGACCGCATAACCTTCCGGGGCTGCTTCGCAGCCCCAAATTCCCCCTGCATACCCATTCCCTGCCCGCGGCCTTTGCCTATAATGATGGCCAGCCTGAACCCGGCAATGACTGCCCTGTCCAAGGCACATCTCGCATCAAGGAATTCCGCGCAATGGCGTATTACCGTACACCCCACGATGTTACGGCCCTGCCTGCCTGGCAGGCCCTGCAAACACACCGCGACGCCATGCAAGGCTTCAGCATGCGCGAAGCCTTTGCCGCCGACGCCAAGCGCTTCGACCAGTTCTCCCTGAGTAGCTGCGGGCTGTTCCTCGACTATTCGAAAAACCTGATTACCGACGAAACCCGTGGACTCCTGGTCAGCCTGGCCGAACAGGTTGGCCTGGAGGATGCAATCAAGTCGATGTTCAGCGGCGAGATCATCAACGCCTCGGAAGGCCGTCCGGTGCTGCACACTGCACTGCGCCGTCCGGTCGGCGACAAGCTCAACGTCAACGGTGTCAACGTGATGCCGGAAGTCCACAAGGTACTCAACCAGATTACCGAGCTGGTCGGCCGAATCCATGACGGCCTGTGGCGTGGCTACAGCGAAAAGCCGATCACTGATGTGGTCAACATCGGCATCGGTGGCTCATTCCTAGGCCCCGAGCTGGTCTCTGAAGCCTTGCTGCCTTACGCCCAGCGCGGCGTGCGTTGCCATTACCTGGCCAATATCGACGGCAGCGAGTTCCATGAGCTATCGGCCAACCTGCGCGCCGAAACCACGCTGTTCATCGTCTCGTCGAAGTCGTTCAACACCCTCGAGACCCTGAAGAATGCGACGGCCGCGCGCACCTGGTACCTTGCTCAAGGCGGCTCGGAAGCCGAGCTGTACCGCCACTTCATCGCGGTTTCCAGCAACAAGGCCGCTGCCGTGGCCTTCGGCATGCGTGAAGAGAACATCTTCCCGATGTGGGACTGGGTAGGCGGGCGCTACTCGCTGTGGTCCGCTATCGGCCTGCCGATCGCCTTGGCCATCGGGACCGCCAACTTCAAGGAACTGCTGTCCGGTGCCTACACCATGGACCAGCACTTCCAGACCGCGCCGTTCGACAAGAACATGCCCGTGCTGCTGGCCCTGCTGGGCATCTGGTATGGCAACTTCTGGGGCGCCAGCAGCCACGCGATCCTGCCGTACGACCATTACCTGCGCAACATCACCAAGCACCTGCAGCAGCTGGACATGGAGTCCAACGGCAAGAGCGTGCTGCAGGATGGCACCCCGGTGAAGACCGATACCGGTCCGGTGATCTGGGGCGGCGTCGGCTGCAACGGCCAGCATGCCTACCACCAGTTGCTGCACCAGGGCACCCAGCTGATTCCGGCCGACTTCATCGTGCCAGTGGTCAGCTTCAACCCGGTGGCGGACCACCATCAGTGGCTGTACGCCAACTGCCTGTCGCAGAGCCAGGCGCTGATGCTCGGCAAGACCCGTGAAGAAGCCGAAGCCGAACTGCGACAGAAGGGCCTGAACGACGCGGACATCGAAAAGCTCGCGCCGCACAAGGTGATTCCGGGCAACCGCCCGAGCAACACCCTGGTAGTCGAACGCATCAGCCCGCGCCGCCTGGGCGCTCTGGTGGCGATGTACGAACACAAGGTGTTCGTGCAAAGCGTGATCTGGGGCATCAACGCCTTCGACCAGTGGGGCGTGGAACTGGGCAAGGAGCTGGGCAAAGGTGTTTACCAGCGTCTTGTGGGAAGCCTCGAAGACAGCGCCGAAGATGGCTCCACCCAAGGCCTGATCAACTACTTCCGCGGCCGTCACCGCGGTTGACCTTTAACCTGCCCCGGCCTCTTCGCGGGTAAACCCGCTCCCACAGGTACTGCACAATACTTCAAATGTGTGCAAAACCTGTGGGAACGGGTCTACCCGCGAAGAGGCCGGGGCAGGTTGAACACTCTCCCCAGCTACACTGTCCATCGAATAGCCGTTGCCGTCCCTCCGACAAGAGCAGGACCACCCGCCATGTTCGATATCAAGCAGTATCCCCAGGCCCTGGCCGTCAGCCAGTCCGCCAGCCTTTCCCCCGACGACTACCAGCGCCTCTACCGCCAGTCGGTCGATGATCCCGACACCTTCTGGGCCGAACAGGCCAAACGCCTGGACTGGATCAAACCCTGGTCGAGCGTGCAGCAATGCGACCTGAAGACCGGCAGCGCCCGCTGGTTCGACGGTGCCCAGCTCAACGTCAGCTTCAACTGCATCGATCGTCACCTGGCCCAGCGCGGCGAGCAAACCGCCCTGCTGTGGGAGGGTGACGACCCCAAGGACTCCAAGGCCATCAGCTACCGTGAGCTGCACCGCCAGGTCTGCCGCCTGGCCAATGCGCTGAAGGCAAGAGGTGTGCACAAGGGCGACCGGGTGTGCATCTACATGCCGATGATTCCAGAAGCCGCGTATGCCATGCTCGCTTGCACACGCATCGGTGCCATCCACTCGGTGGTGTTCGGCGGCTTCTCGCCGGATGCCCTGCGCGACCGCATTCTCGATGCCGACTGCCGCACCGTGATCACCGCCGACGAAGGCGTACGCGGCGGCAAACGCATCCCGCTCAAGCACAACGTCGACAAGGCCCTGAGCAGTTGCCCTGCGGTCAGCAGCGTGTTCGTGGTACGTCGTACCGGTGGCGATGTCGCCTGGAGCGAAGGCCGCGACCTCTGGTATCACGAAGTGACCGAAAAGGCCGGCGAAGACTGCCCGCCCGAACCGATGGACGCCGAAGCCCCATTGTTCATCCTGTATACCTCCGGCAGTACCGGAAAACCCAAAGGGGTGCTGCATGGCACCGCTGGCTACCTGTTGCAGGCGGCGATGACCTTCAAGGTGGTGTTCGATTACCGCGACGGCGAGGTGTTCTGGTGCACGGCAGACGTTGGATGGGTCACCGGTCACAGTTACATCGTCTACGGGCCGCTGGCCAACGGCGCGATTTCGCTGATGTTCGAAGGCGTCCCCAACTACCCAGACACCTCGCGCTTCTGGCAGGTGGTGGACAAGCATCAGGTGAACATCTTCTACACCGCGCCCACTGCGCTGCGCGCGTTGATGCGCGAAGGCTCGGCGCCGCTGCAGGGAACCTCGCGCAAAAGCCTGCGCCTGCTCGGCAGCGTAGGCGAGCCGATCAATCCGGAAGCCTGGGAGTGGTATTTCGAAGAGGTCGGACAAAAGCGTTGCCCCATCGTCGACACCTGGTGGCAGACCGAGACCGGCGGCATCATGCTCACGCCGCTGCCCGGGGCACAACGGCTCAAGCCCGGCTGCGCCACCCAGCCGATGTTCGGCGTGCAACCTGCGCTGCTGGATGAACAAGGCAAACTGGTCGAAGGCCCCGGCGCCGGGCTGCTGGTGATCAAGGCCAGTTGGCCAGGGCAGATACGCAGCGTCTACGGCGACCACCAGCGCATGGTCGACACCTACTTCAAACCCATGCCCGGCTACTATTTCACCGGTGACGGCGCCCGCCGCGATGCCGACGGTGACTACTGGATCACCGGCCGCATCGATGATGTCATCAACGTCTCCGGGCACCGCATCGGCACCGCCGAGGTGGAAAGCGCGCTGGTGCTGCACGACAGCGTCGCCGAGGCTGCCGTGGTCGGCTATCCCCATGACCTCAAGGGCCAGGGCGTGTATGCCTTCGTTACGCCCATGAATGGCATTACCCCGGACGATACGCTCAAGGCCGAGTTGCTGGCGCTGGTCAGCAAGGAGATCGGCAGTTTCGCCAAGCCAGAGCTGATTCAGTGGGCCCCGGCCTTGCCCAAGACCCGCTCGGGCAAGATCATGCGGCGTATACTGCGCAAGATCGCCTGCAACGAACTGGACAATCTCGGCGACACCTCGACCCTGGCCGACCCGAGCGTAGTCCAGGGACTGATCGACAAACGCCTCAATCAATAGCGGGCGGCCACTTTCCCTGGCCGTCCTGACCCACAGGACGCCATGGAAGCCCTACGCCGACGCATCGAAACCCAGCTCATGAGCCTCACCGGGTTGGCCCTCGGCCAGCTCGACCTTGAATCCCCCAAAGGTGACCCCGGCCTGTTCGGCCCCCACAGCATCAGCTGGCGGGTGCATGGCGACTTTCCGAGCATGCTGGTTGGCGGGATCAGCGCCCTGATGCTGCAACTGTTGCACCCGCTGGCCCTGGCCGGAGTGTGGGACCATTCCAATTTTCGCGAAGACCTGCTCGGTCGCCTGCGTCGCACCAGCCAGTTCATCTCCGGCACCACGTTCGGCTCCACCCGGGATGCCGAGTGGTTGATCGACAAGGTGCGGACCATCCACGTGCAGGTGACCGGGACTGCACCGGACGGCCGTCCCTACGCTGCCAGCGACCCCGACCTGCTGACTTGGGTGCATGTGGCCGAAGTCAGCAGCTTCCTTGCTGCCCACCTGCGCTACCGTGATCCGCAACTGTCACGCGCCGATCAGGACGCTTACTACGCCGAGATCGCCCTGATTGCCGAACGCCTCGGTGCCCGTGGGGTGCCACGCTCCTGCCAACAGGTCGAGGACTATCTGCAGCAGATGCGCCCACAGCTGCAATGCAGCGCCCGTAGCCTGGAAGTGGTCGGGATCCTGCTCGAAGCCCCCGCACCCAGTCGCCTTGCCGAGCCAGTGGGCAAGTTGATGCTGCAGGCGGGTATCGACCTGCTGCCGGATTGGGCCCAGGCCCTGCTCGGCCTTCAACAGGGGCCGCTGCAACGACACATGATCCGCCTTGGCCTGCAGCGCACGGCACCGATCCTGCGCTGGGCCATGCGTGACGGTTCGGCGCACCGGGCCAGGCGGCGCATGGGTATCGAGTGAGGGGAAACTGGTCGCCTCAGCGGAACCGATTTAACGTGCCATACTCCAAGCACTCCTGCTTAGACAGACGAAGCGACACATGTACAAAGGATTGACTCGCGCCCTCGGCGCCCTGTTGGCTCTCGTGGCCCTCTACAGCCTGCTCGGCTTCCTCATCCTCCCTGGTGTCGCCCTGCGGATCGCCAACCAGCAGCTGGCGCAATACGCTACCGTGCCGGCGCATCTGCAACGCATCGAACTCAACCCCTTCAGCCTCGAGCTGACCTTGTGGGGACTGCAACTCGGCGAGCCCGGCAAGGAGCAGGTCGGCTTCGAACGGCTATACGCGAACCTGGCACTCGACAGCCTGTGGAAACGTGCACTGCACCTGCAGGCGATCGAACTCGACAAGCCCCGCAACGAGGTGCTGTTCGCCAAGGACGGCACGCTCAACCTGACCCAACTGTTCAAGTTGCCAGCCAGCGAGCCCAGACCGGACACTCCCGCCGGCGATCCCTTCCCGCTGCGTATCGACAGCATCAGGATCAGCGGCGGCTACCTGCATTTCGAGGACGTGCGCCCGAGCGAACCGATCGAGTTCCTCTACGACGACATGAACCTGGAGCTGAAGAATCTCAGTACCCTGCCCGACGACAACGCCGACATGACCTTGGTGGCGCTCGGTCCCAATGGTGGCCGCGTCGACTGGAACGGCACCCTCAGCCTGGCGCCGATCGCCTCGAAAGGCACGCTGAAAGTCACCGACGGCAAGATGAAGCTGTTCTGGCCCTATGTCCGCGATGCCCTGCCCCTTGTACTCGAAGACGGCGTGGTCAACCTCGATACCCACTACACGCTCAACCTGTCCAAGGAAACCGAGCTGTTGCTGGACAACACCTCGGTCAAAGTCGCGCCGTTCGCCATCAAGGCACCCGATGGCCGGCCATTGGTGCGCCTGGCCAACCTGGAGGTGAGTGAGACGTCCATCGACCTGGCCAGGCAGCTGGTCACCGTCGGCAAAGTCCGCAGCGAAAAACTGGAAACCTGGGCAGCCCTGGAAAAGGACGGCCAGCTCGACTGGCAGAAGCTGTTCGCCAGCCAGCCGGCCAAGCCCACCCCGAAAGAAAAAGCCGAGCCGGCGACTGCCGAGCCCAGCGCAGATGAAAAGGCCGCCAAAGCGCCGAGCAAGCCCTGGCAGGTACTGCTCAAGGACGTGCAACTGCGCAACTATCAGGCTCACCTCGCCGACCGCAGCCAGAAGGAGCCGGTGGCGCTGGACGTGGGCCCGCTGAACCTCGATATGCAAGGTTTCGACAGCCTCAACCAGTCGCCTTTCACCCTCAAGCTCGACACCGGCATTGGCAAGCAAGGGAAGCTGCAGGCGGCAGGTGAAGTGAATCTGGCGCCGGTCACGGCCAAGCTCGATGTCAGCACCCGTGACATCGACCTGCGCGTCGCCCAAGCCTACATCAGCCCGTTCATTCGCCTTGAGCTGCGCAGTGGCATGCTCGCCAGCGACCTCAAGGTCAACCTCACGAGCACCGAGCCATTGGCCTTCAGCGTTGCAGGCAAGGCTCAGGTCAACCAGCTGCACACCCTGGACACCATCAAGGGCCGTGACTTCGTCAAATGGCAGCAAGTGAACGTAGATGGCCTGTCATACGTGCACGGTGATGCCCTATCGATCGACAAGGTGACCCTGCTGCAGCCCTACGCACGCTTCATCATCAACGAAGACCGCACCACCAGCGTCGACGACCTGCTGATCCCGCAACCGGCCGGCGCGCCTGCCAGCAGCCCGGCCAAGCCGGCCAGTGCCACTGCCGGCAAGCCACTGGGCATCCGCATCGGCCAGATCGACATCAACGATGGCTCGGCCAACTTCGCCGACCTGATCCTCACCCCGAACTTTGCCACCGCCATCCAGCAGCTCAACGGCCAGATAGGCACCATCGACAACCGCAAGCCGACCCCGGCCAAGGTCGACGTCAAAGGCAAGGTCGACCGTTATGCCCCGGTCACCATCAAGGGCGCACTCAACCCGTTCAACCCGCTGGCCAGCCTGGATATCGCCACCAGCTTCAAGCGCGTCGAACTGACCACCTTGACGCCCTACTCCGGCAAGTTCGCCGGCTTCCGCATCCGCAAGGGGCGGCTGAACCTTGACCTGCATTACCTGATCACCAACGGTCAGCTCAAGGCCGAGAACAAGGTGGTGGTCGAGCAGCTGCAACTGGGTGAGAAGGTCGACAGCCCGGATGCCGTGGACCTGCCGATCCGCCTGGCGATCGCGCTGCTGAAAGACACTGAGGGGCGGATCTCCATCGAACTGCCAGTTTCCGGTGACCTGAACAACCCGCAGTTCAGCGTCATGCCGATCGTCTGGCAGACCCTGCGCAACCTGGTACTGCGTGCGGCGCAGGCGCCGTTCAAGTTCATCGGTGGGCTGATTTCCGGTGGTGGCTCGGAAGACCTCGGTACCGTGGCGTTCGCCCCAGGCTCAAGTGAACTCAGTGGCGATGCGCAGTCGACACTGGACAAGCTCGCGTCCGCCCTCAAGGAACGCCCGGAGCTGCGCCTGGAGATCGAAGGCACCAGTGCCCAGAGCAGCGACGGCCCATTGATTGCTCAGCAACGTCTGGAACGTGAATACCAGGCGAACTGGTACAAGATCCTGCAACGCCGTGGCGACAAGGTACCGGCCAATGCCTCGATGCTGCAGGTCGATGAGCGCGACAAGCCGGCGATGCTCGAAGGCATCTACCGGACCCGCCTGAAGCAACAACCTCCCGCCGAGTGGGAGCAGTTGAGCCGTGACGAGCGCACCGCCAAGCTGCGCGAGGCGGTGATCAAGTCCTGGGCTGAAAGCACTGCATTGCTGCGTACCCTTGGCCAGGAGCGGGCCAGCAGCATCAAGGACTACCTGGTCGACAAGGGCAAGCTCGAGGATGACCGGGTGTACTTCATCGATACCAACCTTGGGCAGGCCGAGAGCGATGGGCGGGTGATTACGCCGATGCACCTGGATGCCGAGTAGTCAACAAACCTGCGTGCGCCCTGTAGGAGCGGCCTTGTGTCGCGAAAGGGCCGCACAGCGGCCCCTGGTATTCAATGTTGGTGCGGAGATCGAGGGGCCGCGTTGCGGCCCTTTCGCGACACAAGGCCGCTCCTACACCAGCCGCTGCCCTGATACCGATGGGTGATACAGCGGCTGCACCTTGTTCCCGGCCGGGTCCAGGAGGTGGAAGCTGCGCGCACCATCCCCATGGTTGAACGGTTTATCGAGCAAGGTCACGCCCCGCGCCTTGAAGTACTGGTACCAGGCCTCCAGCTCCTCCACGCTATCTACGATGAACCCGTAATGGTCGAGGGTCTGCAGGCCATTGGCCGCCCCTGCCCCACGCCCCAGCGACAGGTTGTCATTACCACAGGTCAGATAAACCAGGTCCTCATTAGCCCGGTTCAGCACCTCCATGCCCATCACATCGACATAGAAACGTTCACACTCTTCGAGGTTGGGCACCAGCAAGGCGATATGGCGCAGACCATTCAGGCGGCCAGGACGGGCAGGCAATTCGGACATTGGTGTAACTCCATTTTTGTATACAATTCATAGCTGAATTTAAAACAAAAGGAACGCCCTGTGTATAGCCTGTTCATCAAGACCCGCGTCCAAGCCGGCTGCGCCGAAGCATTTCTCGCTGCCATCAAGGTCAATGCCGCTGCCTCTGTCGCTACCGAGCCCGGCTGCCTGGTGTTCGATGTATCCCAGGACCGCATGGATCCAGACGTGATCTACTTGTACGAGATCTACCGCGACGATAATGCGTACGAGGCACATACCCAGACCGCCCACTTTCGCGATAGTCGCCCGCTGGTCGAACCGCTGATCGTAGAGCAGGAGTGCTTTGAAAGTAATGTGATCGCTCGTAACCCTGTGCACTGAGGCCAACATGAAAAAGCCCCGGCAGTAGCCGGGGCTTTGATAGAGGTGGCCAAATCCGTTTGGCCGACGGGACATTCCTTATTCGGCTTTCAAGCCATCAGCCATCACGCTTTTCACGCCTTTGATATTTTTGGTGATGCGAACAGCTTCAGCCTTCTGCGATTCGGTCACCTTCACGTCAGACGACAGCGAAACAACACCGTGGCTGGTTTCCACCTTGATATCGCTACCCGGTACGCCTTTCTCGGTCATCAGGTCAGCTTTGACCTTGGTGGTGATCCAGGTGTCAGAGCCTTCCTGCTTGGCGTTGTCCACGGTATTGGCAGCCAACATGACCGGAGCCTGAGTTGGCTGGGCAGCGAAGGCACCGTTGGCCATGGTCAGGGTCAGAGCGGTAGCAGTAGCGGCAGCAATGGCGAACTTCTTCATTTGGGTCACTCCTGTTTGTCGAAAGGTCTGCGCCGTATGTCCTGGCGGCAGGTAACACTGTAGTTGCATGCGCTGTGCCAGTTTGTCCGCTTCGCTTGTTTCCTTATAAATCAACAACTTAAAGAACAAGGCAGCAACCGACATTCGTGCATTTTGCAATCAGTGCGAAAAACCTGCATGCAAGATGCAAGTCCGCAAAAGGTTCCCCAACCCATAAAAAAAAGGCCCCGGAGGGGCCCTTTTTCCTGTCGCATTTCAGTCGCTTAGACGCCCGAAGCCTTGGCAGCGGCAACGTCTTTGATCGACAGCTTGATACGGCCGCGGTTGTCCACGTCCAGTACCAGCACTTCGACTTCCTGACCTTCTTTCAGTACGTCGGTCACCTTCTCTACGCGAGCGTCGCTCAGCATCGAGATGTGAACCAGGCCGTCCTTGCCAGGCAGAATGTTGACGAAGGCGCCGAAGTCGACGATTCGCTCGACCTTGCCGACGTAGATCTTGCCGATCTCGGCTTCGGCAGTGATGCCCAGGATGCGCTGCTTGGCTGCGTCTGCCGCGTCCTTGGTTTCGCCGAAGATCTTGATCGAGCCGTCGTCTTCGATGTCGATCGAAGCCTTGGTTTCTTCGCAGATGGCGCGAATGGTAGCGCCGCCTTTGCCGATGACATCACGGATCTTGTCGGTGTCGATCTTCATCGCGATCATGGTCGGGGCGTTGGCCGACAGCTCGGTACGCGACTCGCCAATGATCTGGTTCATCTGGCCGAGGATGTTCAGGCGCGCTTCCAGGGCCTGGCCCAGGGCGATTTCCATGATCTCTTCGGTGATGCCGTTGATCTTGATGTCCATCTGCAGTGCAGTAACGCCTTTGGCGGTACCCGCAACCTTGAAGTCCATGTCGCCGAGGTGGTCTTCGTCACCGAGGATGTCGGTCAGGACTGCGAATTTCTCGCCTTCCTTGACCAGGCCCATGGCGATACCGGCAACCGGCGCCTTCATCGGTACACCGGCATCCATCAGAGCCAGGGAAGCACCGCAGACCGAAGCCATGGAGCTGGAACCGTTGGATTCGGTGATTTCCGATACCACACGGATGGTGTACGGGAACACGTCGGCAGATGGCAGCATGGCCTGAACCGAACGACGGGCCAGACGGCCGTGGCCGATTTCGCGGCGACCGGCCCCCCCCATGCGACCACACTCGCCCACCGAGAACGGCGGGAAGTTGTAGTGCAGCATGAACGGGTCTTTCTTCTCGCCTTCGAGGGTGTCCAGCAGCTGGGCATCACGCGCAGTACCGAGGGTCGCGACGACCAGGGCCTGGGTTTCGCCACGGGTGAACAGGGCCGAGCCGTGGGTCTTGGGCAGCACACCGACTTCGATGTTCAGCGGACGTACGGTCTTGGTGTCGCGACCATCGATACGTGGCTTGCCATTGACGATGTTTTCGCGAACGGTGCGGTATTCGATTTCGCCGAAGATTTCTTTGACTTCAGCAGCCGAAGGTTGGCCTTCTTCACCAGAGAACTTGGCAACGGCCTGATCGCGCAGCTCGCCCAGGCGCGCGTAGCGGTCGGCCTTGACGGTGATGGTGTAGCCCTGGGAAATGGCTTCGCCGAACTCTGCACGGATGGCGTTGAACAGTTCGGTATTGGCAACGGCAGGTTTCCAGTCCCAGGTCGGCTTGCCCGCTTCGGCGGCCAGCTCTTTGACAGCCTGGATGACAGCCTGGAACTCGTCGTGGGCGAACAGCACGGCGCCCAGCATCTGGTCTTCGGTCAGCTCTTGAGCTTCCGACTCAACCATCAGAACGGCGTCGGAGGTACCGGCAACGACCATGTCCAGGCTCGAAGCAGCCAGCTGCTCGTAGGTCGGGTTCAGCAGGTAGCCGGTGCTTTCGTGGAAGGCAACACGGGCAGCGCCAATCGGGCCTTCGAACGGAATGCCGGAGATGGCCAGGGCAGCCGAGGTACCGATCATCGCAGCGATGTCCGGATCGGTCTTCTTGCTGGTGGAAACCACGGTGCAGACAACCTGCACTTCGTTCATGAACCCTTCTGGGAACAGCGGGCGGATCGGACGGTCGATCAGGCGCGAGGTCAGCGTCTCTTTCTCGGAAGGACGGCCTTCACGCTTGAAGAAGCCACCCGGGATCTTGCCGGCGGCGTAGGTCTTTTCCTGGTAGTGGACCGACAGCGGGAAGAACCCCTTGCCTGGGTCGGCCTGCTTGGCACCGACCACGGTTACCAGCACGGTGACGTCGTTGTCGACGGTCACCAGCACGGCGCCGGTTGCCTGACGGGCGATACGGCCCGTTTCGAGAGTAACGGTCGATTGACCGAACTGGAATTTCTTGATTACCGGGTTCACGGTTTCCTACCTTTTTTCAGTGGCTCTGGGGGAACTGGTTTCTTGCGAATTCTTGGGCAGAACGGGGAATCGGCCCCGTTGACCGTCCAGATACAACACGAGGTTGGGAGCCTGGCTGCTGCGCGGTAAACCGCTCAGCAAAACCAGGCTGCCAACCTCGGAGATACGCGTGGCGTGCCCGACGACGATGCTGCAAAGCAGCATAGCCGAAGCTTGCGACACGCCATGCACACCACTGACCAGGCCGCTATTAGCGACGCAGGCCCAGGCGACCGATCAGGGCGCTGTAACGAGTGGTGTCTTTGCCCTTCAGGTAGTCCAGCAGCTTACGACGCTGGTTGACCATACGGATCAGACCACGACGGGAGTGGTGGTCTTTATCGTTGGCCTTGAAGTGGCCTTGCAGCTTGTTGATGTTGGCGGTCAGCAGAGCAACCTGCACTTCCGGGCTACCGGTATCGCCGGCGGCTTGCTGGTATTCGGCAACGATCTGAGCTTTTTCTTCAACGCTGAGGGCCATGAGGCTTCTCCAAATCAAACGGATCCCGCAAGCGGGTTCCAATAGGCCAGGGACAAAACCCTGTATTAATAAAATGAGCTGTGACCGTGCCTACTGACAGCCACCCTCGTTCCACCGGTTTCAGCCAAAGCCTCGACCTGTGGTTTCGGTCATTCCGACCGAATCAATCGACGCGGCGCAATGCGCCCGTCTTCGCTCACTTCACCGATACCGATGAAGCGGCCATTGTGATCCTGTACGCGGACCATGCCAAACTGCGGTGCATCCGGCGCACGCACTGCCTGGCCATGCAGCCAGTAAAACGCGCTGTGCTCGGACAGGCACACCAGTGGCCAGTCCTGCAGCCCGCTGTCGGACGGCATCAGGAAGCGATCGAGCGCTTCGTTGCCGCCTTCGGCATGGGCCTGCTCGAGTTCCTCGAGGGTCACCGTCTGGGCCAGGGCAAAAGGCCCGGCCTGGGTCCGGCGCAACTCGGCGACATAGGCGCCACAGCCAAGGGCCTCGCCGATATCCTCCACCAGGGTGCGGATATAGGTGCCTTTGCTGCAGCCAACCGACAACCGTGCACGGGCGCCTTCGCACTCGAGCAACTCCAAGCGGCCAATAGTAACAGAACGCGCCTCGCGCTCCACTACCTCTCCTGCACGCGCCAGTTTATACAGCGGCTGGCCGTCACGCTTGAGCGCTGAGTACATCGGCGGTACCTGAAGGATTTCACCGCGAAAACGCGGGATCACCGCTTCGATATCGGCGCGACCAACGGTCACCTCGCGGGTCTGCAGGACTTCACCTTCAGCGTCTGCGGTGCTGGTAGTCTGCCCCAGCTGCATGACCGTTTCGTAGCCCTTGTCGGAATCGAGCAGGTACTGCGAAAACTTGGTCGCCTCACCAAAGCACAGCGGCAGCACGCCGGTGGCCAGCGGGTCGAGGCTGCCGGTGTGGCCGGCCTTCTCGGCATTGAGCAACCAACGGACCTTCTGCAGCGCGGCGTTGGAGGTGAAACCAAGCGGCTTGTCGAGCAGGATGATGCCGCTGACGTTGCGGCGGATACGTTTGACCTGGGCCACCGCTTACTCCTTGGCGTCCGACTCGTCGGCATCCTTGTGCAGGCGGTCTTCGGCCACTGCACGCTCGATCAGCGCCGAGAGGTGGACACCACGGCTGACACTTTCATCGAAGTGGAAGTGCAACTGCGGCACGCTGCGCAGCTGCATCGAGCGGCCCAGGTGCAGGCGCAGGAAGCTTGCGGCGCTGTTCAGGGCCTTGAGCGACTGCTGGACGGCGTCTGGCGCTTCTTCGCCCATGACGGTGATGAAGACCTTGGCATGGCCCAGGTCGCGGCTGACATCCACAGCGGTGATGGTCACCAGACCGACGCGTGGGTCCTTGACTTCACGGCGGATCAGCTCGGCCAGCTCACGCTGCATCTGATCACCGATACGTTGGGTACGGCTGTATTCTTTGGCCATTCTTGCTACCTGTAACTTAAAGCGGCAAACGCCCGGTGAGGCTTAAGCCTGACCGGGCGCTACCTACTGAGGCGCTGCCCACCGCCCTGCGGCGGGGGCTGGCGCCCTGCTCACCCTTAAAGGGTACGAGCAACCTGGACTTTCTCGAAGACTTCGATCTTGTCGCCGACCTTGACGTCGTTGTAGCTCTTGACGCCAATACCGCACTCCATGCCCGAACGCACTTCGGAAGCGTCGTCCTTGAAGCGACGCAGCGATTCCAGTTCACCTTCGAAGATCACAACGTCTTCGCGCAGTACGCGGATCGGACGGTTGCGGTACACGGTACCTTCGATGACCATACAGCCAGCGATGGCGCCGAACTTCGGCGAACGGAACACGTCACGGACTTCAGCGACGCCCAGGATGTTCTCGCGAACATCGCTGCCGAGCATGCCGGTCAGGGCTTTCTTGACGTCTTCGATGATGTCGTAGATCACGTTGTAGTAACGCATATCCAGACCTTCCTGCTCGACGATCTTGCGCGCGCCCGCATCGGCACGCACGTTGAAGCCGAACAGTACTGCATTCGAAGCCAGCGCCAGGTTGGCGTCGCTTTCGGTGATACCACCGACGCCGCCACCAATCACGCGCACCTGAACTTCGTCGTTGCCCAGACCAGACAGCGAGCCCTGCAGTGCTTCCAGGGAGCCCCGCACGTCGGTCTTGAGGACGATGTTGAGGGTCTTCTTCTCTTCCTGACCCATGGTCTCGAAGATGTTTTCCAGCTTGCCGGCGTGAGCACGGGCGAGCTTGACCTCGCGGTATTTGCCTTGACGGAACAGGGCAACTTCACGGGCCTTCTTCTCGTCGGCAACCACGGACAGCTCGTCACCGGCTTCCGGGGTACCGTCCAGGCCGAGGATCTCGACCGGGATCGACGGGCCGGCTTCCTTCACAGGCTTGCCGTTCTCGTCGAGCATGGCACGCACGCGGCCATAGTTGGAGCCGCACAGGACCATGTCGCCCTGACGCAGGGTACCGTCCTGAACCAGGATGGTCGCCACCGGGCCACGGCCCTTGTCCAGGCGCGATTCGACCACGACGCCACGACCTGGAGCGGTCGGGGTGGCGGTCAGCTCGAGGATCTCGGCCTGCAGCAGAACGGCTTCGAGCAATTCGTCGACACCGGTACCCATCTTCGCCGAAACCTTGACGAACGGCGTGTCACCACCCCAGTCCTCGGAGGTCACGCCTTCGACGGCCAGTTCGTTGCGGATGCGATCGAGGTCGGCACCCGGCTTGTCGATCTTGTTCACTGCAACCACCAGCGGAACGCCAGCAGCCTTGGCATGCTGAACGGCTTCGCGGGTTTGCGGCATCACGCCGTCGTCCGCCGCCACCACCAGGATGACGATGTCGGTGGCCTTGGCACCACGGGCACGCATGGCGGTAAACGCAGCGTGGCCCGGGGTATCGAGGAAGGTGACCATGCCGCGATCGGTTTCCACGTGGTAGGCACCGATGTGCTGGGTAATACCACCGGCTTCGCCAGCAGCAACCTTGGCACGACGGATGTAGTCGAGCAGCGAGGTCTTACCGTGGTCGACGTGACCCATGACGGTAACTACCGGCGCACGCGACTCGGTCTGCCCTTCGAACTTCAGCGATTCGGCCAGGGAGTCTTCCAGAGCGGTATCGCTGATCAGGGTGACCTTGTGACCCAGCTCTTCTGCGACCAGCTGAGCGGTTTCCTGGTCGAGCACCTGGTTGATGGTAACCGGGGTACCCAGCTTGAACATGAACTTGACCACTTCGGCGCCCTTGACGGACATCTGGTTGGCCAGCTCGGAGACGGTGATGGTCTCGCCGATGGTCACGTCACGAATGACGGGGCCGGTCGGGTTCTGGAAGCCGTGCTGGTTACGTTTCTTCAGCTTGCTCTTGCCACCACGGCCACGACGAGCGCCATCGCTCTCTTCGTCGGTGGTGCGCGGTGCGGCACGAGGAGTCGGAGCCTTTTCCTTCTCCTTGACCTTGACCTTGATCGACACGCGCGGCGCTTCGCCACGACGCTCGCCACCACGACGGTCTTCGTCACGGGTGCGGCCTTCGTTGCGACGGGCTTCGTCCTTCTTGCGCTCGGCAGCACGGGCGGCGGCGTCTTCGGACGCTGGGGCGTCGGCGACTACCGGGGCCGGAGCAGGCGCTGGTTCGGCCTTTGCCACAGGCGCCGGAGCTGGCGCTGCAGCAGCAGCATCGGCCGCCTGACGGCGAGCCTGCTCTTCGTTGCGCTGGCGAACTTCGGCCTCGACCTTTTCGCGAGCGGCATTTTCAGCCGCGCGGCGCTCATCCAGCTCACGCTTCTGCTCGGCCTGGATTTCTTCCGGGCTGCGCTGAACGAAAACTTTCTTCTTGCGTACTTCTACGCTGATGCTCTTGCTACCGGCGACACGCAGGGTGCTGGTGGTCTTGCGCTGCAAGGTAATCTTGCGCGGCTCTTCCGCCTTGCTCTTGTGGCTGCTCTTCAAATGGGTCAGCAGAGTCTGCTTTTCATTGTCGGTCACTACCTGACCGGCGTCGGTGTGCGGCAGACCTGCCTCACGCATCTGCTGCAGCAGGCGCTCTACCGGTGCCTCGACCTCTTGGGCCAGTTCTTTCACCGTGACTTGCGTCATGCACTTCTCTCCTCAGGCCGCGCCTAATTACTCGAACCAGTGGGCTCGGGCGGCCATGATCAACTTGCCGGCACGCTCTTCGTCGATGCCGTCGATGTCGAGCAGGTCGTCAATCGACTGCTCGGCCAGGTCTTCGCGGTTAACCACGCCGCGCACCGCCAGTTCCGCTGCCAGGTCCTTGTCCATGCCCTCAAGGGAGAGCAAGTCGTCGGACGGATGGGCGTCTGCCAGTTTTTCTTCGGTAGCGATGGCCTTGGTCAACAAACGGTCCTTGGCACGAGCGCGCAGCTCATTGACGATTTCTTCGTCAAAGCCATCGATGTTGAGCATTTCTTCCAACGGTACGTAGGCAATCTCTTCGAGGCTGGTGAAGCCTTCGTCGACCAGCACTTGGGCCAGCTCCTCGTCGACTTCCAGCTCTTCGATGAAATTACGCAGGATGTCGCCGGTTTCAGCCTGTTGCTTGGCCTGGATGTCCTTTTCGGTCATCACATTCAGGGTCCAGCCAGTCAGCTGACTGGCCAGGCGAACGTTCTGACCACCACGGCCAATGGCTTGTGCCAGGTTGTCTTCGGCAACGGCGATGTCCATTGCATGGGCATCTTCATCAACGATGATCGCCGCGACTTCAGCCGGCGACATGGCGTTGATGACGAATTGCGCCGGGTTCTCGTCCCACAGGACGATATCCACGCGCTCACCACCCAGCTCGCCGGATACGGCCTGGACGCGCGAACCGCGCATGCCGATACAGGCACCTTGCGGGTCGATGCGCTTGTCCTTGGAGCGGACGGCGATCTTGGCACGCGACCCCGGATCACGGGATGCAGCCATGACTTCGATGAGTCCTTCGGCGATTTCCGGCACTTCGATGCGGAACAGCTCGATCAGCATCTCCGGCGCGGTGCGCGACAGGATCAGCTGAGGACCGCGGTTCTCGGTGCGGATTTCCTTGAGCAGCGCACGCAGGCGCACGCCAACACGGAAGGTCTCACGTGGAATGATGTCTTCGCGGGCCAGCAGGGCCTCGGCGTTGTTACCCAGATCAACGATGACGTTGTCACGGGTGACTTTCTTGACGGTGCCGGAGATGATCTCGTTGACCCGCTCGCGGTAGGCGTCAACCACCTGGGCGCGCTCGGCTTCACGAACCTTCTGCACGATGACCTGCTTGGCGGTCTGCGCGGCGATACGGCCGAATTCGATGGACTCGATCTTTTCTTCGATCACGTCACCGACTTTCGCTTCAGGGTGAGTGTCCTTGATCTTGTCGAGCCAGGTTTCGATCGCCGGATCGTCCAGGTCGTTCTCGTCGACCACGGTCCAGCGACGGAACGTCTCATAGCTACCGGTGTGGCGGTTGATTTCCACACGCAGATCGACTTCGTCCTCAAAACGTTTTTTGGTTGCAGTAGCCAGGGCCACTTCCAGCGCTTCGAAAATGACGCCGGGCGGTACACCTTTTTCGTTGGATACCGATTCAACAACCAGCAGTACTTCTTTGCTCATCGTACGCCTCGCCTTGCGCAAGCCATTAGGCCCGGATAGTCCGCCGGGCCCGGCACGTCTCAGTCAAAACTGGGAATAATATTGGCCTTGTCGATCGAGTCGATCGGCAGCAGGAACTCCTGGTTGTCCACCTGGACCACCACGTCCTGATCCTCCACACCGCGGAGAAGGCCCTGGAAGTTACGACGCCCCTCGAAGGGTGAACGCAGCTTGATCTTCACTTGTTCGCCGGCATGCGAGGCAAACTGTTCCAGAGTGAACAGTGGGCGATCCATGCCTGGAGAGGAGACCTCAAGGGTATATTCGCTGCTGATCGGATCTTCCACATCGAGGATCGCGCTGGCCTGACGGCTGACCGCTTCGCAGTCGTCCACCAGGATGCCGTCTTCCTTGTCGATATAGATGCGCAGTACCGAATGCTTACCCTGGGATACGAATTCGATCCCCCAGCACTGATAGCCCAGACCCTCGACCACCGGGGCCAACAAGGCCTGCAACTGTTCTAGCTTGCTCGACACCTGAACCCCCTCGTGCATGCTGTGCAAATAAAAAATGGGCGAAGCGCCCATCCCTGAAAGCGCCGTAGGACAACGACGCCGTAAATTTCGTTCAGCTAGCAAAAAGCCCCTGAAAAGGGGCTCCGCTGAAGCTGGTTGCGGGGGCTGGATTTGAACCAACGACCTTCGGGTTATGAGCCCGACGAGCTACCAAGCTGCTCCACCCCGCGACAAAGCTGGGGCGAAAGTATAAGTCTTAACCTGCTTATGGGTCAAACCCAAACCTTCACCTGCAAGAAAGCCCGCTAAAGCGGGCTCTCAAGCTTTAATTGGTACCGAGAAGGGGACTCGAACCCCTACACCCTATGGGCACAACCACCTCAAGGTTGCGTGTCTACCAATTCCACCACCTCGGCAATACTACAACTTGAAACCCGTTACTTCTGCTCTTCGGCCGGAGGAGGTACATCACCTTTAGTGGTGGTGTCACTCTTCTGTTCCTGGAGCACCGGTACATCATCATTAACTGCCGGTTTCTGCGGCTCTTTCACTTCTAGCACCGCTGGATCTGGAAGACCTGCTTGGCTAAGCTGGTGAGCTTGTTGCTTCGCGAAGTATCCTAACCCAAGTGCTGTCAAAAAGAAAGTGGCAGCGAGTATAGCAGTCAATTTACTCAGGAAGGTAGCAGAACCTTGGCTTCCGAACACAGTGTTTGAGGCACCTGCGCCGAAAGATGCACCTGCTTCCGCACCCTTACCCTGTTGCAGCAAAACCAGCACTACAAGCGACAGCGCTGCCAACAGATGAAAAACAACGATAACTGTTTCCAGCATTTGTTCAGTTTCCTGCGGCGCGACAAATTGCACCGAATTCGTCTGCGTTCAGGGACGCTCCACCAATGAGCCCCCCATCGATATCCGGCATGCCGAACAGTTCGGCCGCATTGGCCGCCTTCACGCTGCCGCCGTAGAGAAGCTGCACGCTTGCGGCAACTTCGGCGTCTTCGGCCGCCAACTGGGCACGGATGGCTGCATGCACATCCTGAGCCTGTTGAGGCGAAGCCGTCAAACCTGTGCCAATAGCCCAAACCGGCTCGTAGGCAATTACAGCCTTGGCAAAAGCCTTAACACCGAACGCGTCGATGATACTGCTTAGTTGACGCCCGACAACTTCGAGTGTCTTGCCTGCCTCGCGCTCTTCAAGAGTTTCCCCTACGCAGAGCACCGGCATTAAACCACTAAGTTGAGCGGCTGCAAACTTCTCTTTCAGTACTTCTTCACTTTCGCCAATGATCTGACGACGCTCCGAGTGACCAATCAAGACCAACTTGCAACCTGCTTCAACCAACTGACTCGGTGCAACTTCACCGGTCAGCGCGCCCTGCTCGGGCTTTATCGCAGAATTCTGTGCTCCGACAGCGATCCCGCTACCCTGCAGACCATCAACCACTTGATTGATGAACAGCGTCGGCGGAAACACCGCGACTTCAACACCGCTTGGCACGGACATATTGCCCAGGCCCAGGATCAGCTCAGCGACGCTGGCGCGGGTACCGTGCATCTTCCAGTTACCAGCTACCATGGGGCGACGCATGCTTTACCTCGTCGGTCAAAGTGGGCGCAGATCTTACCCAACCCGATCTGCGCTGGCAAGCCTCTTTCAGGCACAAACTTCTGCGACCAGCTTGGCCAAGGCTTCGGCATGCCCACGCACCTGATTTTCGTCGTCGCCTTCGACCATTACCCGCACCAAGGGCTCGGTACCGGATTTGCGCAGCAGCACACGCCCACGCCCCGCCATGGCTTCGGTGACCTTGGCGCTGGCTTCCTTGACCGCCGGATGCTCCAGCGGGTCGACCTTGCTCGCCCCGAAACGCACATTGATCAGGACCTGCGGGCATTTGCGCAGGGCTTGACGCGCCTGCGCCAGGGTTTCGCCGCGGCGCTTGAGCGCCATCAGCACCTGCAGGGCAGCAATGATCGCGTCACCGGTGGTGGTGTGGTTGCAGCACACCACGTGCCCGGAGTTTTCGCCCCCGAGCAGCCAATCGCGCTCGAGCAGTTCTGCCATTACGTAGCGATCGCCGACCTTGGCCCGCACGAAAGGAATATCCAGATCCTTGAGGGCAAGCTCAAGGCCCAGGTTGCTCATCAGTGTGCCGACCACGCCGCCTTGCAGCTTGCCACGCTCCTGCAAGTCACGAGCGATGATGAACAGCAACTCGTCGCCGTCGACGATGGCGCCGGTGTGGTCGACCATCAGTACCCGGTCGCCATCGCCGTCGAAGGCAATGCCCAGGTCGGCATGCCCTACCAGTACGGCAGCCTGCAGCGACTCGATGTGGGTCGAGCCGCAGCCCTCGTTGATGTTCAGGCCGTCCGGCTGCGCATGCAGCACGGTCACGTCGGCACCCAATTCACGGAACACGCTCGGGGCAACCTTGTAGGTGGCACCGTGAGCGCAGTCGACCACCAGCTTGAGGCCTTCGAAGCTGGTGCTGCTCGGCACGCTGCTCTTGCAGAATTCGATATAGCGGCCGGCCGCATCGTTGATACGGGAAACCTTGCCCAGCTTGCTCGATTCGACCACGGTCATTGGCTGATCGAGCAACTCTTCGATCATCAGTTCGACTTCGTCGGGCAGCTTGGTGCCCTGCCCGGAGAAGAACTTGATGCCGTTGTCGTCATGCGGGTTGTGCGAGGCACTGATGACAATGCCCGCTTCAGCATGGAAAGTGCGGGTCAGGTAAGCGATGGCCGGCGTCGGCATAGGCCCGAGCAGCATGACGTCAGCACCGGCTGCAGACAAGCCGGCCTCGAGCGCGGATTCAAACATATAACCGGAAATACGCGTGTCCTTGCCCACCAGTACTCGGCAATTGCCTTGCTTGCGGAAGGCCATGCCAGCCGCCCAGCCCAGCTTCAGCATGAAATCCGGCGTGATCGGATACTCGCCGACGCGGCCACGAATCCCGTCGGTACCAAAATATTTTCTGCTCATAGGGACTCCAATGTTCTTATTCGGCGTTCTGTACTGCGGCAATCATGCGCACCACGTCGACGGTCTCGGCCACGTCATGGACGCGCAGGATGCTGGCCCCCTTGGTCATGGCCAGAGCCGCCAGCGCGAGGCTGCCATACAGTCGCTCACCGACCGGACGATTCAGCGTCAGGCCGATCATGCTCTTGCGCGAAACGCCCACCAGCAGCGGGCGCCCCAGGCGATAGAGCGCTTCCATGTGTTTGAACAAGCTGAGGTTGTGCGCGAGTGTCTTGGCGAAACCGAAGCCTGGGTCAAGAATGATGCGTTCGGCAGGGATACCCACCGCCGCGCAAGCGGCCATCCGCTGTTCAAGATAGCGCGTTACATCGGCAGTCACATCGTCGTAATGCGGATCGTCCTGCATGTTCCCGGGCTCGCCGCGCATGTGCATCAGGCAAACCGGCAAGCCGGTGTCCGCCGCCGCATCCAGAGCGCCATCGCGCTCCAGCGCACGCACGTCGTTGATCAGGCCGGCACCCAACCGCGCCGACTCGCGAATGACCGCAGGCGTTGAAGTATCGACCGAAATGACCACGTCGAAGCGACTGTTGATGGCCTCGACCATCGGCGCCACGCGCTCGATCTCTTCGGTGACCGAAACCGCACGCGCACCGGGGCGGGTCGATTCTCCACCAATGTCGATCAGCGTGGCCCCTGCCGCGATCATCGCCTCGGCATGGCGCAACGCTTCGTCGCGCTGACTGAAGCGCCCGCCATCGGAGAAGGAGTCGGGAGTGACATTGAGGATACCCATGACATGGGTACGGGAAAGATCAAGAACCCGGTTGCCACAAGGCAACCGGGTCGGGTACTGCACTGAGCTCATAGATGCCCTTAGTGTTGAGCTGCGGGGCCGCCGATCGGCGATTCCGGGCGATCATTCTGGGCAGTCGGCGCGCCCGAATCCTTGTCATCATCCCAGTCACGGGGCTCACGCGGCGTACGACCTGCCATGATGTCATCGATCTGATCGGCATCAATGGTCTCGTACTTCATCAAGGCTTCGGTCATCGCCTCCAGCTTGTCGCGGTTGTCGATCAGCAACTGCTTGGCCGTGGCATAGCACTGGTCGATGATGCTACGCACTTCAGAGTCGATCAGCTTGGCCGTCTCGCCAGAAACGCTGGCGTGCTGGCTGGCGGCACTGCGACCGAGGAATACCTCGCCCTCCTCTTCGGCGTACATCAGCGGACCGAGTTTTTCCGACAGGCCCCACTTGGTGACCATGTTGCGAGCGATCTGGCTGGCTCGCATGATGTCGTTGGACGCACCCGTGGTAACGCCATCGAAGCCCAAGGTCATCTCCTCGGCGATCCGACCGCCGTACAGCGAGCAGATCTGGCTGATCAGCGCACGCTTGGACAGGCTGTAGCGGTCTTCTTCCGGCAGGAACATGGTGACACCCAAGGCACGACCACGGGGGATGATCGAAACCTTGTAGACCGGATCGTGCTCAGGCACCAGGCGACCGACAATGGCGTGACCGGCCTCGTGATAGGCGGTGTTCTTCTTCTCCTTCTCGGACATGACCATGGTCTTGCGCTCGGCACCCATCATGATCTTGTCCTTGGCCAGTTCGAACTCTTTCATTTCGACAAGGCGCTTGTTGGCGCGAGCGGCAAACAGCGAAGCCTCGTTGACCAGGTTGGCCAGGTCGGCACCGGAGAAGCCTGGGGTACCACGGGCAATGACGGCCGGATTGACGTTTTCGCCGATCGGCACCTTGCGCATGTGCACCTTGAGAATTTGCTCACGGCCACGAATATCCGGCAGACCGACGACGACCTGACGGTCGAAGCGACCAGGGCGCAGCAGCGCAGGGTCGAGCACGTCCGGGCGGTTGGTGGCAGCAATGACGATGATCCCATCGTTCATTTCGAAGCCGTCCATTTCAACCAGCAACTGGTTGAGGGTCTGCTCGCGCTCGTCGTGACCACCGCCCATGCCGGCGCCACGGTGGCGACCAACAGCGTCGATCTCATCAATGAAGATGATGCACGGAGCATGCTTCTTGGCCTGCTCGAACATGTCACGCACCCGGCTTGCACCTACACCGACGAACATCTCGACGAAGTCGGAACCGGAGATGGTGAAGAATGGGACCTTGGCTTCACCGGCAATGGCTTTGGCCAGCAGGGTCTTACCGGTACCAGGCGGGCCGACCATCAGCACGCCGCGCGGGATACGACCACCCAGGCGCTGGAACTTGCCCGGGTCGCGCAGGAATTCGACCAGTTCGCCGACCTCTTCCTTGGCCTCGTCGCAACCGGCGACGTCAGCCAGGGTGGTCTTGACCTGGTCTTCGGAAAGCAGGCGCGCCTTGCTCTTGCCGAAGCTCATCGGCCCGCCCTTGCCCCCCGCACCACCTTGCATCTGGCGCATGAAGAACATGAACACGGCGATGATCACGAGGATCGGGAAGCTTGCCACCAACAGCTGAGTCCAGATGCTCTGCTGTTCCGGCTGCTTGCCTTCGATGACTACATGGTTGTCGACCAAGTCGCCGATCAGGCCATTGTCGGTAATGGCCGGGCGCACGGTCTTGAAGTTGTCACCGTCGGCGCGCTTGCCGGTAATGATGTAGCCATCGACGGTCACACGCTCGACCTTGCCATCCTTGACCTGCTGGATGAAGTCGGAATAGTTGAGGGTCTGCGGCTCGTTAGGGCTGGAGAAGTTGTTCATCACCGTCACCAGGACAGCTGCGATGATCAACCACAGGATCAGATTCTTTGCCATGTCGTTCAATTCGCTACCCTCTGAGGCCGGCGCACGACGCAGCCGTGCCTCGCATGATATTCATCGCCCTAACTTACTACATTACCTACGCATCCGCAGGCACCGTCTGTAACCCTTTGTGAAACCTAGACTACACGAAGTTCGGACAATCCAGACGGGGCAGCCGATTGGAATTAACTATCAGCCACCCCGCAATACGCCTCATGCTCCCTTGAAACCCCTGCCCAGCAGGTACTGTTCGCGGGAGCGGTCCCGCGAAGACGACGGCTTGCGCATCTGCACCTTGTCGAATTTGCTGCGCACGTCCTTGAGGTACATGTCGAAACCTTCACCCTGGAAGATCTTGATCAGGAAGTCCCCGCCCGGCTTGAGCACGCGGGTCGCCAGGTCCAGGGCCAGCTCGCAGAGAAACATGGCTCGCGGCATATCCACCGCAGGCGTACCACTCATATTGGGGGCCATGTCGGAAATCACAAGGTCTACGTGCGAATCACCGACCGCCTGCAGGATCTGCTGCAGCACTTCATCCTGCGTGAAGTCGCCCTGAATGAAGGTCACGTCGGGGATCGAGTCCATCTCCAGGATGTCGGAGGCGATCAAGCGACCCTGACCACCAATCAGACGACTGGTCACCTGCGACCAGCCTCCGGGGGCCGCGCCGAGGTCGATCACACTCATGCCAGGCCGGATCAGGCGGTCTTTCTCCTGAATCTCCAGCAGTTTGTAGCTCGCACGCGAACGGTAGCCATCCTTCTGCGCTTGCTTCACAAAAGGATCGTTGAAATGCTCTCGCAGCCAGTTTGCGCTGCTTTTGGAACGTTGTACCACGGGGCACCTCGATGATATGCGTCGTGATTGACTGGGCGGAGCCGGTGGCCCTCGGGTAAAATGCCGGTCAATTTTACAGAATCAGACGGAAAGGGTCAGATTATGCCGCTCAATAACGAGCAGAAGAAGCAATACAAGTCCATTGGTCATGACCTGAAGCCGGTCCTGATCGTCGCTGGCAACGGCTTGAACGAAGGCGTTATCGCCGAACTGGAGCGCGCGCTGGTCGATCACGAACTGATCAAGGTCGAAATCCGCTCGGAAGATCGCGAAGAGCGCGCCGTCGTCATTGCCGAACTGTGCAAGGCCGGCCGCGCCGAACTGGTACAGACCATCGGCAAGAAGGCACTGATCTATCGCAAGAATCCGCAGCCGAACAAGCAGCTGTCCAACATCCACCGTTACAAGTGACGGGTGTGGGAGCGGCCTTGCGTCGCGAAAGGGCTGCAAAGCAGCCCCAGCGGTATTTGCGATAAAGCTGACATCCTGGGGTCGCTTTGCGACCCTTTCGCGACACAAGGCCGCTCCCACAAGGCTCCGTACTGGCTAGCGGCGCGCCCTGACCGGGACCGGTTGGGCCACCAGCACGATGCCGGAGAAGCCCAACACGAGAAAACAGAACATCTGCCAGCGCTCGCCGACCGAGATGCCGTAGCGCAAGGTGTAATACCCTACACAGGCTGCGAAGCCCAACAACAGCATCTGACCGCGAAACTGCCGCCACCAGGCCACCAGGCCGTCCACCCTCGCCAGCACCGCCAGCTGGGTCAACAAGCCAAGCAACGCCACACCGATCAACCAGCGGTCGATCTGCCCGGCGACGTCCTGCACCAGCAAAGGTGCCAGGCCACTGACTTTCAGCGCCGGCACCAGCCCTACATGGAACACCCATAAGCCACCGACCCAGAAAACCTGGGCCAGTTGCCAGAGAATCCCCTCGAGGGATGGCGCCCGCAGGCGCCGGTCAGATGTGTTTGACTTCGACAATCTCGTACTCGACCGTACCGCTTGGCGTCTTCACCACCACGGTGTCACCTTCTTCCTTGCCAATGATGGCACGGGCAATCGGTGCACTGCTCGAAAGCTTGCCTATTTTCACGTCAGCTTCATCTTCGCCAACGATCTGGTAGGTCACTTCGTCATCGGTCTCGGTGTTGGCCAGCACCACGGTGGTGCCGAAAATCACTTTGCCGGTGTGGGCGATGGTGGTGACATCGATCACCACCGAGTTCTGCAGACGGCCTTCGATATCGCGGATACGCGCTTCGACCATGCCCTGCTCTTCACGGGCAGCATGGTATTCAGCGTTTTCCTTGAGGTCGCCCAGCTCACGCGCTTCGCCAATGGCCTGGCTCAGGCGTGGGCGCTCGGTCTTGCTCAGGAAGGCCAGCTCCTCTTCCAGGGCGCGGGCGCCCTGGACGGTCATCGGGTACTTGGTAATGCTCATGCTTTGAGTCCTGCATGCAGATCCTGCAGGCGACGAACAGTCTTCTCGGGACCGAATTTCAGCGCCTCGCAGATGGCTTCACCAGCCGCAATGGTAGTGGTGCAGTAGATCTTGTGCTGCAGCGCATTGCGACGAATCGAGTAGGAATCGGCGATCGACTGGCGACCTTCGGTGGTGTTGATGATCAACGACACTTCGTCGTTCTTGATCATGTCGACCACGTGCGGACGACCTTCGGTCACCTTGTTCACACGGCGCACTTTCAGGCCTGCCGCTTCGATGACCTTGGCGGTGCCTGCAGTTGCAACCACTTCGAAGCCCAGGGCGATCAGATCGCGGGCAACGCCAGCCACTTGCGGCTTGTCGTCGTCACGCACGCTGATGAACGCGGTACCGCCGGTCGGCAGCACTTCACTGGCACCCATCTGGGCCTTGGCGAACGCTTCACCGAAGCTGTCGCCGACGCCCATGACTTCACCGGTCGATTTCATCTCAGGGCCGAGGATCGGGTCAACCCCTGGGAACTTGGCGAACGGGAAGACGGCTTCCTTGACGCTGTAGAAGTTCGGGATGATTTCCTGGGTGAAGCCCAGCTCTTTCAGGGTTTTGCCAGCCATCACGCGGGCAGCGATCATGGCCAGGGAGGTGCCGATGCACTTGGACACGAACGGTACGGTACGCGACGCACGCGGGTTGACTTCGATCACGTAGATCTTGTCGCCCTGCAGGGCCAGCTGCACGTTCATCAGGCCGACAACACCCAGTTCCAGGGCCATTTTCTTGACCTGTACGCGGACTTCGTCCTGCACTTCCTTGCTCAGCGAGTAAGGTGGCAGCGAGCACGCCGAGTCACCGGAGTGAACGCCGGCCTGTTCGATGTGCTGCATGATCGCGCCGATCACCACGTCGGTGCCGTCGCAAACCGCATCCACGTCCATCTCGATGGCGCAGTTGAGGAAGTGGTCGAGCAGCACTGGACTGTCGTTGGAAACCTGTACGGCTTCACGCAGGTAGCGCTTGAGCTCGTCCAGCTCGTAGACGATTTCCATGGCGCGGCCACCCAGTACGTAGGATGGGCGCACGACCAGCGGGTAACCGATGCCGCCAGCAGCGCTGATGGCTTCTTCTTCGCTGCGCACGGTGGCGTTTGGCGGCTGCAGCAGGCTCAGGCGCTGAACCATCTGCTGGAAGCGCTCACGGTCTTCGGCACGGTCAATGGCGTCAGGGCTGGTACCGATGATCGGTACGCCGGCTTCTTCCAGGGCGCGAGCCAGTTTCAGCGGGGTCTGGCCGCCGTAGTGAACGATGACACCCTTCGGCTTCTCGACGCGGCAGACTTCCAGCACGTCTTCCAGGGTCAGCGGCTCGAAGTACAGGCGGTCGGAGGTGTCGTAGTCGGTGGAGACGGTTTCCGGGTTGCAGTTGACCATGATGGTCTCGTAACCGTCTTCACGCAGCGCCAGTGCAGCGTGTACGCAGCAGTAGTCGAACTCGATACCTTGGCCGATACGGTTCGGGCCGCCACCCAGGATCATGATCTTGTCGCGGGTCGACGGGTTGGCCTCGCACTCTTCCTCGTAGGTCGAGTACAGGTAGGCGGTGTCGGTGGCAAATTCGGCGGCGCAGGTGTCGACGCGCTTGTACACCGGGAACACTTCCAGCTTGTGGCGGTGACGACGCAGGTTCTTGTCGGTGATGCCGAGCAGCTTGGCCAGGCGCTGGTCCGAGAAGCCCTTGCGCTTGAGGCGCAGCATGTAGTCTTTGTCGATCGACGACAGCGCCAGGGTCTTGACCTTCTCTTCTTCCTTGATCAGGTCTTCCATCTGCACCAGGAACCACATGTCGATGCCGGTCAGTGCGAAGATCTCTTCACAGGTCATCCCCGAACGCATGGCGTCAGCCACGTACCAGATGCGCTCGGCACCCGGCACGGTCAGTTCGCGCTTGAGGATGCCGGCGGCTTCCGGGCTGGCCAGGTCGACTTTAGGGTCGAGGCCGCAGGCGCCGACTTCCAGACCGCGCAGGGCTTTCTGCAGGGACTCCTGGAAGGTGCGGCCGATGGCCATGACTTCACCCACCGATTTCATCTGGGTGGTCAGGCGGGCGTCGGCTTTCGGGAATTTCTCGAAGGCGAAGCGTGGCAGCTTGGTCACGACGTAGTCGATCGACGGCTCGAAGGACGCCGGGGTGCGGCCGCCGGTGATGTCGTTCTGCAGCTCGTCGAGGGTGTAACCAATGGCCAGCTTGGCGGCAATCTTGGCGATCGGGAAGCCGGTGGCCTTGGAAGCCAGGGCGGACGAACGCGAAACACGCGGGTTCATCTCGATCACGACCATGCGGCCAGTGTTCGGGCAGATACCGAACTGCACGTTGGAGCCGCCGGTTTCCACACCAATTTCACGCAGCACCGCCAGCGAGGCGTTGCGCATGATCTGGTATTCCTTGTCGGTCAGGGTCTGCGCCGGCGCCACGGTGATCGAGTCACCGGTGTGCACGCCCATCGGGTCGAAGTTCTCGATGGAGCAAACGATGATGCAGTTGTCCTTCTTGTCGCGGACCACCTCCATCTCGTATTCCTTCCAGCCGATCAGCGATTCGTCGATCAGCAGCTCTTTGGTCGGCGACAGGTCCAGGCCACGGGTGCAGATTTCTTCGAATTCTTCGCGGTTGTAGGCGATACCGCCGCCAGTGCCGCCCATGGTGAACGATGGGCGGATGATGCACGGGAAGCCGAGCTTCTCGAGCACTGCATTGGCCTCTTCCATGCTGTGGGCGATACCGGAGCGCGGGCACTCCAGGCCGATGTCCTTCATGGCCTTGTCGAAGCGCGAACGGTCTTCGGCCTTGTCGATGGTGTCGGCGTTGGCGCCGATCATCTCTACGCCGAACTTTTCCAGCACGCCGTGGCGCTCCAGGTCCAGGGCGCAGTTCAATGCAGTCTGACCACCCATGGTCGGCAGTACCGCGTCCGGGCGCTCTTTTTCGATGATCTTGGCCACCGATTGCCACTTGATCGGCTCGATGTAGGTGGCGTCGGCCATGGCCGGGTCGGTCATGATGGTGGCCGGGTTGGAGTTCACCAGGATGACGCGGAAACCTTCCTCGCGCAGGGCTTTACAGGCCTGGGCGCCGGAATAGTCGAATTCGCAGGCCTGGCCGATCACGATCGGGCCAGCGCCGAGAATCAGGATGCTTTTGATGTCTGTACGTTTTGGCATGGTTGTCACTCAAATCCGCGGGTCAGTCGGCAAGCCGTCTTGAACAATCTGGGTCAGGCGCTTCCGGGCGCGGCGTGAGCCGGCCCGGGGCCTTGATGCAGGATGCTCAGCGGCGCTTGGCCATGGCATCGGTGAAACGATCGAACAGTGGCGCGACGTCGGTCGGGCCTGGGCTCGCTTCAGGGTGGCCCTGGAAGCTGAACGCGCTCTTGTCGGTGCGCTCGATACCCTGCAGGGTGCCGTCGAACAGCGACTTGTGGATGGCGCGGACATTGCCCGGCAGGGTGGCTTCGTCAACGGCGAAACCGTGGTTCTGGCTGGTGATCATGACCACGCCGGTGTCCAGGTCCTGGACCGGGTGGTTGGCACCGTGGTGGCCATGGCCCATCTTCACGGTCTTGGCGCCGGAGGCCAGGGCCAGCAGCTGGTGGCCGAGGCAGATGCCGAATACCGGAATCTCGGTTTCGAGGATTTCCTTGATCGCCTGGATCGCATAGTCGCATGGCTCCGGATCACCAGGGCCGTTGGACAGGAACACACCATCCGGATTCAGTGCCAGCACTTCGCTGGCCGGGGTCTGGGCAGGCACCACGGTCACGCGGCAGCCGCGGGCGACCAGCATGCGCAGGATGTTCAGCTTGACGCCGTAGTCGAAGGCGACCACGTGGTACGGCAGGTCGGCAGCGTCGATGGTCGGGTGGCTATCGGTCTTCAGCTCCCAAACGCTGGAGCGCCACTCGTAGCGTTCCTTGGTGGAAACGACCTTGGCCAGGTCCATGCCCTTCAGGCCAGGGAAGCCACGGGCGGCTGCGATGGCGGCTTCTTCGCTGATGTTGTCACCCGCCAGGATGCAGCCGTTCTGAGCGCCTTTTTCGCGCAGGATGCGGGTCAGGCGACGGGTGTCGATACCGGCGATGGCGACGACGTTGTTGGCCTTGAGGTACTCAGGCAGCGACTGGGTATTACGCCAGTTGCTGGCCAGCAGCGGCAGGTCGCGGATAACCAGGCCAGCGGACCAGACACGGCTCGACTCGGCATCTTCCGGCGTAGTACCGGTGTTGCCGATGTGCGGGTAGGTCAGGGTGACGATTTGCTGCGCGTAGGAAGGGTCTGTAAGGATTTCCTGGTAGCCGGTCATAGCGGTGTTGAATACCACCTCACCAACGGTCTGACCGTCGGCACCGATGGCTTCACCGCGGAAAATACTGCCGTCGGCAAGGGCGAGTATGGCTGGCTTTGTCAAGAAGACCTCCCGTAAGTCAAGCATGAAAGGGCGATCGCAGGTTGCAAAAAAGCGGAGTGACGTATGGACACGTCACCCCGCTTTCATGTGCTGAATTCAATTCGCTGCGCGCTTTTAGTGGACACACTAAAGCTGTAGCTTACAGAAAAGTGCGTTTTCGGTCTACCGCATATGTGCCTCTAAAACACATGATTGCGACAGACTGACATTTGCGGCGCCTGCTTCGCGGGCATGCCCGCTCCCACAACGACCGCACAGAGCCTGAGCCTTGCACAAATCCTGTGGGAGCGGGCGCGCCCCGCGAAGACGCCAGCACCGCTCGAACGGCTTAGCGCAGGTCGAGCACATCCTGCATGTCGTACAGGCCCGGCTTGCGCCCATCGAGCCACAGCGCCGCTCGCACCGCGCCCTTGGCGAAGGTCATACGGCTGGAGGCCTTGTGGGTGATTTCCAGGCGCTCGCCCTCAGCAGCAAACAGCACGGTGTGATCACCGACCACATCGCCGGCACGCACGGTGGCAAAGCCGATGGTCTGGCGATCACGCGCGCCGGTCTGGCCTTCACGGCCATACACCGCCACTTCCTGCAGATCGCGCCCCAGCGCATTGGCAACCACTTCACCCATGCGCAGCGCGGTCCCCGACGGGGCATCGACCTTGTGCCGGTGGTGCGCCTCGATGATCTCGATGTCGACATCGTCACCCAAAACCCGCGCAGCCATGTCCAACAGCTTGAGGCTGAGATTGACACCAACGCTGAAGTTGGCGGCAAACACGATCGGGATGTCTTTGCCCGCTTCGGCAAGCAGTTGCTTCTCCTCGGCGGTAAAACCGGTGGTACCGATGATCATCGCCTTGCCGTGCTTGCGGCAGAACGCCAGGTTCTTCAGCGTCACCGACGGGTGAGTGAAGTCGATCAGCACGTCGAATTCGTCGGCAACCTTGGCCAGGTCGTCCGACAGCAGTACACCGATACGACCGAGCGCTGCCAGCTCGCCGGCATCCGCCCCGACCAGCGAGCTGTCCGGACGATCGATCGCCGCCGTCAGCCCCGCGCCCGGGGTTTGCTGAACGGCTTCGATGAGGGTCTTGCCCATCCGCCCCGCCGCGCCCATCACTGCAATACGTCGCATAGCCATTTTCCTTGTCAGAGATCGCCGAAGAAGCGCTTAACGCCATCGAACCAGCCGCTGGCCTTGGGCGAGTTGTCACCTTCCAGCGAGCTGCGCAGCTCTTCGAGCAATTCGCGCTGGCGACGGGTCAGGTTGACCGGGGTCTCAACCGCTACGCGGCACAGCAGGTCACCGGCACCACCACCGCGAACCGGGGCGACACCCTTGCCACGCAAGCGGAACTGCTTGCCGGTCTGTGTACCTTCCGGAATCTTGAGCTTCACGCGACCATCGAGGGTCGGCACTTCCAGCTCGCCACCGAGTGCGGCATCGGTGTAGCTGATCGGCACTTCGCAATAGAGGTGCTTGCCGTCACGCTGGAAGATCTCGTGCTCGCGCACGTTGATCACCACATACAGATCGCCAGTCGGACCACCATGGGTGCCCGCCTCGCCCTCGCCGGACAGACGGATGCGGTCGCCGGTATCGACGCCCGCCGGCACTTTGACCGACAGGGTCTTGTATTCCTCGACACGGCCCTCGCCATGGCACGAGGTGCATGGGTCGGTGATGATCTTGCCCTGGCCGTGGCAGCGTGGGCAGGTCTGCTGCACCGAGAAGAAGCCTTGCTGCATGCGCACCTGGCCGATGCCACCGCAGGTCGGGCAAGTCGACGGGGTCGACCCCTTCTTGGCGCCGGAGCCGTCGCACGGTTTGCAGTTGACCAGAGTCGGCACGCGGATACTGACCGTGGTGCCGCGCACCGCTTCTTCCAGGTTCAGCTCCAGGGTGTAGCGCAGGTCGCTGCCGCGCTGGGCACCGCCACGTCCACCACCGCGACCGCCGCCGAAGAAGTCACTGAAAACGTCGCCAAAAATGTCGGAGAAGTTGGCGCCGCCGAAGCCGGCACCACCGCCACCCATGCTCGGGTCGACGCCGGCATGACCGTACTGGTCGAACGCCGCACGCTTGTTCGCATCTGACAGTACTTCGTAGGCCTCGTTGGCCTCCTTGAACTTGTCTTCCGACTCTTTATCGCCCGGATTGCGGTCCGGGTGGTACTTCATCGCCAGTCGGCGGTAAGCCTTCTTGAGGTCAGCTTCGCTGGCGCCGCGCTCGACACCCAGGACCTCATAATAATCACGCTTGGACATAGGTCATTTGCACCTTGTTGGGCGTCAGGCATCTGCGCCGCGCCATCAGCACCTGCCTGCACACCACGAATGGCCCCGACAAATGCTGTAAAAAATCTCGAATTCCAGATACGCCAACGCGGGAGCAAGCCCCCGCGCGGCGACATCCTACCAGCTCACCGGCAGCAACCAGTGAACGGGTCGACAGCAGGCAACGATTACTTCTTGTCGTCGCCTTTCACTTCTTCGAACTCGGCGTCAACCACGTCATCGTGCTTGGCTTCCGGCTCGGCTTGCTGTGCGCCACCCTGAGGCTGTTCGGCCTGCTGCTCGGCGTACATCTTCTGAGCAACCGGAGCCGATACCTTGGACAGTTCTTCGACCTTGGCGTCGATGGCGGCCTTGTCGTCGCCTTTGACAGCGGCTTCCAGGGCAACCACGGCAGCTTCGATCGCGGCCTTCTCTTCAGCAGTAACCTTGTCACCGGCGTCCGCAACCATCTTGCGGGTCGAGTGCACCAGCGCATCACCCTGGTTACGGGCAGTGGCCAGCTCTTCGAACTTGCGGTCTTCCTCGGCGTTGGCCTCGGCGTCACGCACCATGCGCTCGATTTCTTCGTCAGACAGGCCGGAGTTGGCCTTGATCACGATCGACTGGGTCTTGCCGGTGGCCTTGTCCTTGGCGCCCACGTGCAGGATGCCGTTGGCGTCGATGTCGAAGGTCACTTCGATTTGCGGTACGCCGCGAGGCGCTGGCGGAATCTCGGCCAGGTCGAACTTGCCCAGCGACTTGTTCTGCGCCGCCTGCTTGCGCTCGCCTTGCAGCACGTGAATGGTCACGGCGCTCTGGTTGTCGTCGGCGGTCGAGAACACCTGCGACTTCTTGGTCGGAATGGTGGTGTTCTTCTCGATCAGCGCGGTCATCACGCCGCCCATGGTTTCGATACCCAGGGTCAGCGGGCTGACGTCCAGCAGCAGCACGTCCTTCACGTCACCGGCCAGCACGGCGCCCTGAATGGCAGCACCCATGGCCACGGCTTCGTCCGGGTTGACGTCCTTGCGCGCTTCTTTACCGAAGAAGTCGGCAACCGCCTTCTGCACCATCGGCATACGGGTCTGGCCGCCGACCAGGATCACGTCGTCAATCTTGCTGGCGTCGATGCCCGCGTCTTTCAGGGCGATGCGGCAAGGCTCGATGGTGCGCTTGACCAGGTCTTCGACCAGCGACTCCAGCTTGGCGCGGGAAATCTTCACGTTCAGGTGCTTAGGACCAGTGGCGTCTGCAGTGATGTACGGCAGGTTGACATCGGTCGACTGCGCCGAGGACAGCTCGATCTTGGCCTTTTCAGCAGCTTCTTTCAGACGCTGCAGGGCCAGCGGATCGTTCTTCAGGTCCATGCCGGACTCTTTCTTGAACTCGTCGACGAGGTAGTCGATCAGGCGCATGTCGAAGTCTTCGCCACCCAGGAAGGTGTCGCCGTTGGTGGCGAGCACTTCGAACTGGTGCTCACCGTCGACTTCGGCGATTTCGATGACCGAAACGTCGAAGGTACCACCACCCAGGTCATAAACGATGACGGTGTGGTCGCCCTTGGCCTTGTCCATGCCGTAAGCCAGTGCAGCGGCGGTCGGCTCGTTGATGATACGTTTTACGTCCAGGCCAGCGATGCGGCCGGCATCCTTGGTGGCCTGACGCTGACTGTCGTTGAAGTACGCCGGAACGGTGATTACCGCTTCGGTCACGGACTCGCCGAGGTAGTCTTCGGCGGTCTTCTTCATTTTCTTCAGTACTTCGGCGCTGATCTGCGGAGGCGCCATTTCCTTGCCGCTGGCTTCGACCCAGGCGTCGCCGTTATTGGCTTTGACGATCTTGTAGGGCACCAGCTTGATGTCTTTTTGCACGACATCTTCTTCGAAGCGACGACCGATCAGGCGCTTCACTGCGAACAGGGTGTTGTGCGGGTTGGTGACGGCCTGGCGCTTGGCCGACTGGCCAACCAGGATTTCACCGTCGTTGGCGTAGGCCACGATCGAAGGGGTAGTGCGCGCGCCTTCGGCGTTTTCGATGACCTTGACGTTACCGTTTTCCAGAATGGAGACGCACGAGTTGGTGGTCCCCAGGTCGATACCGATGATTTTGCCCATGTTTACTCTCCCGAAACTTGAATTTGGCGGCAGCGGCTACGGTCGTGGCCAACTGCGGTAATACTTGAACGCTTGACACCTAGATGGGGATGCCCCGGAGGATTTCAAGCCTTCTCATCGATAGAAGGTTGCGGTGCCGCTGGCGCCTTGCTGACCACCACCATGGCAGGGCGCAGCAGGCGACCGTTGAGCAGGTAGCCCTTCTGGAACACGTTGAGCACGCTGTTAGGCTCGACCTCGGCGTTTTCCTGCATGGCCATGGCCTGATGGTGCTCAGGGTTGAACGGCTGCCCGTGCGGGTCGATGGCTTCGAGGTTGTAGCGCTTGAGGGTGTCCTGGAACATCTTCAGGGTCAGCTCGACGCCTTCACGCGTGCTCTTGACCTGTTCGTCGTCGGGCTTGAGGTGCGCCAGGGCCATTTCCAGGCTGTCGATCACCGGCAGCAGGTCGCCAGCAAACTTCTCGAGCGCGAACTTGCGGGCCTTGTCGACTTCCTGCTCGGCGCGACGAATGCTGTTCTGCGCTTCGGCAGCGGCACGCAGGGACTGATCCTTGGCGGCGGCCAGCTGCTCCTCGAGCTCCTGAACGCGGGCGCCGTTATCCACTGCACCTGCCTCTTCGGCATTAAGGTCTTGTTCATTCAGCTGTTCGTCAGCCATGGGTCTCTCCTCCGCAATTTCGGTTGTACGAGCAAAGCTCGCCGTGTCTGCCGGCTATATGGGGCCGGAAAAACCAGCTTCAAGGGGCACGTGGGTTTTGCCGGTCGCAACAGAATCCGCCAGAGGGCATTGGCAGGGCAGAAAAAAGTACTGTATAAATAACCAGATCTGAACTTCGGGAGCCGCCCCCATGCTGGTGCACCTGTCCATTCACAACTACGCCATCGTCGAGCACCTCGACCTTGAAATCGCCCGTGGCATGTCGGTGATCACCGGCGAGACCGGTGCGGGCAAATCGATCATGCTCGACGCCCTCGGCCTGGCCCTGGGCGACCGTGCCGACAGCGGCGTGGTGCGTCCCGGCACCGACAAGGCAGACATCCTTGCCACGTTCGACCTGGTGGACATCCCCGAAGCCCATGCCTGGCTGGCCGAGCGCGATCTGGACAACGACGGGTTGTGCATTCTGCGCCGCGTCATCACCGCCGAAGGGCGCAGCCGCGGCTACATCAACGGCACCCCCTGCCCGCTCGGCGACCTCAAGGCGCTGGGCGAGCTGCTGATCGACATCCACAGCCAGCATGAACACCAGTCACTGCTGAAGACCGACACCCACCGCCGTTTGGTGGACGAATACGCCGGCGCCATCGACCTCTCCCGCCAGGTGCAGCTTGCCGCCAAACGCTGGAACCAGACCCGCCTGGAACTCGAGCGGCTGAGCAATTCCGGCGACGAGCAACGCGCCCGCCACCAACTGCTCAGCTACCAGCTGGAAGAGCTGGACAATCTCGGCCTGGGCGAAAACGAACTGGAACAACTGGAGCAGGAACACAAGAACCTGACCAACGCAGAGGCCCTGTTCGGCATCTGCCGCCAGGTCATCGACCAGTGCAGCGAAAGCGATTCTGGCAATGTGCTCAGCGCGCTCACCGCCAGCCTCAACCGCCTCGGCGCTGCAACGAACGCCCCGCGTGCGCTGGGCGAAGCCGCCAACATGATCGCCAGCGCACAGATTCAGGTTGAAGAAGCGGTGGGCGAACTCAATCGCTTCCTCGACAACTTCGACGCCGACCCCATGCGCCTGCAAGCCCTGGAAGAGCGCCTCGACACGATTTACACCCTGGCGCGCAAGCACCGCGTGCACCCCACTGAGCTGCCACATTTGCAGCAACAGCTGATGGATGAACTCGAAGGCCTGAACGCCAGCGACGAGTCGATCGAACGCCTGACCGAGGAACTTGGCGCCTATGCCCAGCACTATAAACAGAAGGCACAGGAGCTCAGCGCACTGCGCCAGCAGGCAGCCAAACAGCTGGCCGTCGCCGTGGAGCAGGAAATCCAGCGCCTGGGTATGCCGGGTGGGCGGTTCTGCATCGAACTTACCCCCAACGAAGGCAACGACCTGTCACCCCACGGACTGGAACAGATCGAATTGCTGGTCAGCGCCAACCCCGGGCAGCCACTCAAGGGCCTGGCCAAGGTGGCGTCCGGGGGCGAGCTCTCCCGTATCAGCCTGGCGATCCAGGTGATCACAGCTCAGACCTCGCGCATTCCGACCCTGGTATTCGACGAAGTGGACGTCGGCATCGGTGGCCCTACGGCCGAAATCGTCGGCCAGTTGCTGCGCCGCCTGGGCGAGCGTGGCCAGGTACTGACCGTGACTCACCTGCCGCAAGTGGCCGCGCAAGGGCACCATCATCTGTTCGTGCACAAAGTGCGCAACAGCGATACCACCCACACCGCAGTCGCCAGCCTGGGCAAACGCGAGCGGGTCGAAGAAGTGGCGCGGATGCTGGGCGGCATCGACCTGACCAAGGAATCCCTGGCCCATGCGCGCAAGATGGTGGTTTCCGGCAAGGCTTGAGAGCACCTTCAGCCTCTTCGCGGGTAAACCCCTCCCACAGGATTTCGCAAGGCTCAAGGTCTGTGCAGACCCTGTGGAAGCGGGTTTATCGAAGCGTCGAACCACCGCGAAAGGGCCAGCAAGGCCAACACGCATTCAGCACCCTACAAAGCACAAAGGCGACCCGAAGGTCGCCTTTGTCATTCATAACGAGCTAAATCGTTACTTTTTCTTACGCACATAAAGGACCAGGTTGTGGTCCACGAGCTCGTAGCCATGCTCGGCCACGATCTCTTTCTGGCGGCGTTCGATCTCGGCATCCATGAACTCGATAACTTCACTGGTATCCACGTTGACCATATGGTCGTGGTGACCGCCGTCAGCCAGCTCGAACACCGCGTGGCCACCGTCGAAGTTGTGGCGCACCACCAGACCCGCCGCTTCGAACTGGGTCAGTACGCGATAGACGGTTGCCAGACCGACGTCCTCGCCAGCCTCCATCAGCGCCTTGTAGACATCCTCGGCGCTCATGTGACGTTGCTCGGTCGAGTCGAGCATCTGAAGGATCTTGACTCGAGGCAGTGTCACCTTGAGACCGGCTTTGCGCAATTCGCTATTTTCAACCATGGTCAGCTTTCTCGCCGATGCTGCTTCGCAGCTTCTCTTAATACGGGTATGATCGGGGTTTACGTTGTCCAGCCAAGATAGTGGAAGTCGCCCACCGATGCAAAACACCAAGCTCTTGCTAAACAGCCTCGCCCTCGCGGGACTGCTCGCACTCGCCGGTTGCTCGTTTCCCGGGGTTTACAAAATCGACATCCAGCAGGGCAATGTCGTCACGCAAGACATGATAGACCAATTACGCCCCGGAATGACCCGTCGGCAAGTAAGGTTTATCATGGGCAACCCGCTGCTGCAGGACACTTTCAACACCAATCGTTGGGACTATCTGTACAGCCTGCAACCTGGTGGCGGCACACGTCAGCAGGAGCGCATGAGCATCTTCTTCAACGACAGCGACCAGCTGGTCAGCCTGTCCGGCGACTTCATGCCAGGCGTGAGCCGCGACCAGGAAATCCTCGGCGGCAGCAACACCACCACGGTCAGCCCGGCCACCCAGCCAGAGCAGGCCAAGCCGCAGCCGGAAGAGAAACCGGCCAAGCCAGGCTCGACGGAAGAGTCCATCCAGCGTGAGATCGACACCATCGAGACCACCCCAGTGCCGACACCGGCACCGCTGGAAACCTCGCCGCAGTAAATGCCGGCCAGATGAAAAAGCCCGGACCATGGTCCGGGCTTTTTATTACTGTCAGCTCAGCTAGCGCTTGGCCTTCGCCTTCGCAGCGCGCTGCTTGCGCGCCTCGACAGGGTCGAGCAGCAGAGGCCGGTAGATTTCCAGGCGGTCCCCCTCCTCGACTACATGCGCGTGCGCATCTGCCACCACCTTGCCGAAAATGCCCACCGGACAGTGCGCGATATCCAGCCCACTCACTTGCCCGACAATCCCGGACAGGCGCAACGCTTCACGCACACTCACCCCGTCTGGCACTTCACAGGCCAACAACCACTGGCGCTCGGCCGTGGCGTAGGCCACTTCGATCTTAGCCATTGAGCTGCTTGGCACGCTGGCAGAACGCATCCACCAGAGTATTGGCCGCCTGGTTGAACAGCGGCCCGAGCGTGGCGCGCACGATCGCGCCGGCGTAGTCGAAGGTCAGGTCGAGGCTGATCTTGCAGGCCTTTTCGCCGAGCGGCTTGAACACCCACAGGCCATGCAGCTGCGTGAATGGCCCCTCTTCCAGGTTCATTTCGATGGACTGCCCCGGCACCAGAATATTGCGGGTGACGAACTGCTGGCTCATGCCGCCCTTGGCCACTTCCAGCTTCGCCCGCATGTGCGTGTCGCTGGCCTCGATCACCGTCGAGGCCGAGCACCAGGGCAGGAATTCAGGGTAGCTGGCCACGTCGTTGACCAGATCGTAGAGCGCCTGGGCAGGGTACGGCAGCAGGGCGGAGCGTTGAATATGGGTAGTCATCCAGGCGTCACTTCCAAGGCTGGTTGGCGGCGCTTCGCAGCGTGCCGAAAACAGGTTCTGTGCAGAGAACAGGCCTTGTATTGTCCGGTATTCATTGCGGTGGCTCAAGCACACCGAAATCCCATAGCCGACCACGTGATGTCTTGCCTATAATGCCGCCCCTATGGCTAAACAAAAGAAACATCCGACCGGGACCATCGCGCAGAACAAAAAGGCGCGACACGATTACTTCATCGAACACAAGTTCGAGGCCGGGCTGGTCCTGTCCGGCTGGGAAGTAAAGAGCCTGCGGGCCGGCAAGGCGCACCTGACCGACAGCTACGTGCTGCTCAAGGATGGCGAAGCCTGGCTGTTCGGCAGCCACATCACCCCGCTGACCACCGCCAGCACCCACGTCATCGCCGACCCCACGCGCACCCGCAAGCTGCTGCTGAACAAGCGCGAGCTCGAGCGCGTGGAAGCCGCCGTGGCACAAAAAGGCTACACCTGTGTGGCCTTGGCGCTGTACTGGAGCAAGCACCTGATCAAGTGCGAGATCGCGCTTGGCAAGGGCAAGAAGGAGTTCGACAAGCGCGACACCATGCGCGAACGCGACTCCAACCGCGAGCTGCAGCGTGCGGTGCGGAACAAGGGCAAGGAAGAGTAAATCTCCTTTAGCCTGTTCCGGCCTCTTCGCGGGTAAACCCGCTCCCACAGGGACTGCACAGGGCCTTAAACCTGCTCAGTACTTGTGGGAGCGGGTTTACCCGCGAAGAATTCAGCACCGATCTCAACGCCCGCTGCGCCGCTCTGCCCGCGCTACCCGCTGGGCCTCGTCCTGCGCCTCTTCCAGCACCTCCTGCACATACAGGATGTGCCGGCTCGACACCTCCCGCGCCTCCTCTGCCCGGCCCTCGACAATCGCCAGGTACAACTCGCGGTGCTGACTGATCAGCATGTCGCGTGTTTCCGTGCGCTGCTGGTACATGCCACCAATGTTGGTCACCACATTGCGCTTGAGCAGGTCGAACAAGCCACGGATCGTATGCAGCAACACCGCGTTATGGCTGGCCTCGGCAATCGCCAGGTGAAAGCGGGCATCAGCCGCGCCCTCCTCCGCCCGCGTCACCTCGTCAGCCCGCGCATAGCAGTCCTGCAGAGCATCGAACGCCGCTTTCAACCGCGCACGATCAGGTTCGGTGGCACGCAGGGCTGCGTAGTAAGCGCATGACGCCTCCAGCGTATGGCGAAACTCAAGCAGGTCGCGCTGCGCTTCGGCGCTATGCTCGAGCAACTGCAGCAGTGGGTCGCTGAAGGTCGAGCCGAGCGATTCGGCTACGTAATTGCCGCCACCCTGGCGGCTCACCAGCAGCCCCTTGGCCACCAGCTTCTGGATCGCCTCACGCAGTGACGGGCGCGACACACCGAACTGCTCGGCCAGGACGCGCTCGGCTGGCAGCCGCTGCCCAGAGGTCAGCGTGCCTTCCAGAATCATCCCTTCCAGCCGATCGACGATGTCGTCGGACAGGCGCCGTTGGCGGACCTGATCAAAAACCATCACATGCTCTCCACAAACCCCGGCCAATTATCGCCGAGCGCCTATTCTCGCCGATCCGCGCTGCGCCAGCACGCATCAGGCGACGGTTTTCGCCAGTGAGCAGCTGCCCGTTCATCGACCCGCGACCAAAGTTTTGCACAGGACAAATTGACACACCCACGACAGCGCTTTTAACCTAGCGACCAGTCATTGTAAATTGGTCTTACCAATTATCCAATGCCAGTGCCTGACCAACAACAATTAGGGGCCACCCCATATGCAAACCTGGCAACAACTCTATACCCCGCTTGGTAGTCTCGGCCTGTCCGCACTGGCGGCGGTCATCCCCATAGTGTTCTTCTTCCTGGCCCTGGCCGTGTTCCGCCTCAAAGGCCACGTGGCCGGCAGCATCACCCTGGCCCTGTCGCTCCTGGTGGCGATCTTTGCCTTCCAGATGCCTGTCGACATGGCCCTCGCTGCCGCAGGGTATGGCTTCCTCTACGGCCTCTGGCCGATTGCCTGGATCATCGTTGCCGCGGTGTTCCTGTACAAACTCACTGTCAAGAGCGGCCAGTTCGAAGTGATCCGCAGCTCGGTGCTGTCGATTACCGATGACCAGCGCCTGCAAGTGCTGCTGATCGGCTTCTGCTTCGGTGCCTTCCTCGAAGGCGCGGCCGGCTTCGGCGCACCGGTAGCCATTACCGCCGCATTGCTGGTGGGCCTGGGCTTCAATCCGCTGTACGCCGCCGGCCTGTGCCTGATTGCCAACACCGCACCGGTAGCCTTCGGCGCCCTGGGCATCCCGATCATCGTGGCCGGCCAGGTCACCGGTATCGATGCCTTCCACATCGGCGCCATGACGGGGCGCCAGCTGCCACTGCTGTCGCTGTTCGTACCGTTCTGGCTGGTATTCATGATGGACGGCCTGCGCGGCGTGAAGGAAACCTGGCCTGCCGCCCTGGTCGCCGGCCTGAGCTTCGCCGTGACCCAGTACTTCACCTCGAACTTCATTGGCCCGGAGCTGCCGGACATCACCTCGGCCCTGGCCAGCCTGATTTGCCTGACCCTGTTCCTGAAAGTCTGGCAGCCCAAGCGCTCGTTCGCCGAAGCCAAAGGCAGCGTCGGCGCCGCCGTGGTGCAGCCAAGCGGCAGCCAGCCGACCCCGTACAGCTTCGGCGAGATCTTCAAGGCCTGGTCGCCGTTCCTGATTCTCACCGTGCTGGTCACCCTCTGGACCCTGAAGCCATTCAAAGCGGCCTTCGCCCCCGGCGGCGCGATGTACAACTTCGTGTTCAATTTCGCCATCCCGCACCTTGACCAGCTGGTGATCAAGACTGCGCCGATCGTCACCGCGCCAACCGCCATGCCAGCGGTGTTCAAGCTCGATCCGATTTCCGCCACCGGCACCGCGATCTTCCTCTCCGCACTGGTGTCCATGTGGGTGTTGAAGATCAACTTCAAAACTGGTCTGACCACTTTCAAAGAGACCCTCTGGGAACTGCGCTGGCCGATCCTGTCGATCGGCATGGTGCTGGCCTTCGCCTTCGTCACCAACTATTCGGGCATGTCCTCGACCATGGCCCTGGTCCTGGCCGGCACCGGTGCTGCGTTCCCGTTCTTCTCGCCGTTCCTCGGCTGGCTGGGCGTGTTCCTGACCGGTTCCGACACCTCGTCCAACGCCCTGTTCAGCTCGCTGCAGGCCACCACCGCCCACCAGATCGGGGTCAACGACACCCTGCTGGTGGCGGCCAATACCAGCGGCGGCGTGACCGGCAAGATGATCTCGCCACAGTCGATCGCCGTGGCCTGCGCTGCCACCGGGCTGGTCGGCAAGGAATCCGACCTGTTCCGCTTCACCGTCAAGCACAGCCTGTTCTTTGCCACCATCGTCGGCCTGATCACCCTGATCCAGGCCTACTGGCTGACCGGCATGCTGGTTCATCACTAAAGTGAAAGGGGCCGGGCGCCGTTGCGCGCCCGGCATCTCCTTCAACCCACGCTGCGAGAATCCATGATCATTTCCGCCTCCACCGACTATCGCGCCGCGGCCCAACGCAAGCTGCCTCCTTTCCTCTTCCACTATGCCGACGGCGGGGCCTACGCCGAGCACACCCTGCGCCACAACGTCTCGGACCTGGCCAGCATCGCCCTGCGCCAGCGCGTGCTGAAGAACATGTCCGAGCTGAGCCTGGAAACCAAGCTGTTCGACGAGACCCTGAGCATGCCCGTGGCCTTGGCCCCGGTCGGCCTCACCGGCATGTACGCCCGCCGTGGTGAAGTGCAGGCGGCGCGTGCAGCAGCGGCCCACGGCATTCCGTTTACCATGTCGACGGTGTCGGTGTGCCCGATCGAAGAAGTGGCGCCCGCCATTGACCGGCCGATGTGGTTCCAGCTGTATGTACTCAAAGACCGCGGCTTCATGCGCAACGCCCTGGAGCGGGCCAAGGCCGCTGGCGTGAAGACCCTGGTGTTCACCGTCGACATGCCCGTGCCCGGTGCCCGCTACCGCGATGCCCACTCCGGCATGAGCGGTGCGAACGGCCCGATGCGCCGCGTGCTGCAGGCCATGACCCACCCCGAATGGGCGTGGGACGTTGGCGTGATGGGCCGCCCGCACGACCTGGGCAACATCTCCAAGTACCGTGGCAACCCCACGGGCCTGGCCGACTACATCGGCTGGCTCGGCAACAACTTCGATCCGTCGATCTCGTGGAAGGACCTGGAGTGGATCCGCGAATTCTGGGATGGCCCGATGATCATCAAGGGCATCCTCGACGCGGATGACGCCCGTGACGCGGTCAAGTTCGGCGCCGACGGCCTCGTTGTCTCCAACCACGGCGGCCGCCAGCTCGACGGCGTGCTGTCGAGCGCCCGCGCCCTGCCGGCAATTGCCGATGCGGTCAAAGGCGACCTGAAGATCCTCGCCGACTCCGGCATCCGCAGCGGCCTCGATGTGGTGCGCATGATCGCCCTTGGCGCCGACACCGTGCTGATTGGCCGCGCCTTCCTGTGGGCCCTGGCCGTGCACGGCCAGGCCGGGGTGAAGAACCTGCTCGAACTGTTCGAGAAGGAAATGCGCGTGGCCATGGTGCTGACTGGCGCCAAGTCGATCAGCGAGATCACCCGCGAATCGCTGGTCCGCGAACTGGGCGCCTGAGCGCCTGCAAACCGTACCGCCTGAATGACCGGGGCACGCTGCGCAGCAGACGCTGCGGCCCCGCGAGGAGATTGCATGAGCCTGCCCGCTGCGTTCCTGCGCGATGCCGAGCGCCTTATCCCGGCCGAACGCCGGTTCGACGACCCGACCTCTACCCTGGCCTTCGGCACCGACGCCAGCTTCTATCGGCTGATCCCCAAGCTGGTGGTGCGCGTCGAGTCCGAGGACGAAGTGGTCGGGCTGATTCAACTGGCTCAGCGCGATCGCGTGCCGGTGACCTTCCGCGCTGCGGGCACCAGCTTGTCCGGCCAGGCCATCAGCGACTCGGTACTGATCGTGCTGGGCGACAACTGGGGAGGCAAGGAGATCCGCGGCCAGGGCGAGCAGATCCGCCTGCAACCCGGCGTCATCGGCGCCCAGGCCAACGCCTGGCTGGCCCCCTACGGGCGCAAGATCGGCCCCGACCCGGCTTCGATCAACGCCTGCAAGATCGGCGGCATTGTCGCCAACAACGCCAGCGGCATGTGCTGCGGTACCGCGCAGAACACCTACCACACCCTCGCCGGCCTGCGCCTGGTGCTGGCTGATGGCACCCGCCTGGACAGCGAAGACCCCGCCAGTGTCGCCGCCTTCGAAAGCAGCCACGCCGAACTGCTCGAAGCGCTGGCGCGCCTGGGCCGCGAAACCCGCGCCAATACCGAACTGGCCGACCGCATCCGGCACAAATACCGGCTGAAGAACACTACCGGCCTGTCACTCAACGCACTGGTGGACTACGACCAACCGCTGGATATCCTGCAGCACCTGCTGGTCGGTTCCGAAGGCACCCTGGGCTTCATCAGCGCCGTTACCTACAACACCGTGCCCGACCATCCGCACAAGGCCAGCGCCCTGCTGGTGTTCCCCAGCGTGGAAAGCTGCTGCCGCGCCGTCACCGTGCTCAAGCGCCAGCCGGTGTCCGCCGTCGAACTGCTCGACCGCCGCAGCCTGCGTTCGGTGCAGAACATGCCGGGCATGCCGCTGTGGGTCAAAGCCCTGTCAGCCAACGCCTGCGCCCTGCTGATCGAGTCCCGCGCCGCCAGCCAGAGCCTGCTGCACGAACAACTGCAGCGGGTGATGGCCTCGATCGCCGACTACCCGCTGGAGCAAAAGGTCGACTTCAGCGAAGACCCGGCCGTGTACAACCAGCTGTGGAAAATCCGCAAAGACACCTTCCCCGCCGTCGGTGCCGTGCGCCAGACCGGCACCACGGTGATCATCGAGGACGTCACCTTCCCCGTCGAGCAACTGGCCGAAGGCGTCAACCGGCTGATCCAGCTGTTCGACAAGCACCAGTATGACGAGGCGATCATCTTCGGCCATGCGCTGGAGGGTAACCTGCACTTCGTCTTCACCCAGGGCTTCAACAGCGCCGAGGAAGTCGCCCGTTACCAGGCCTTCATGGACGACGTGGCGCAGCTGGTGGCCGTAGAGTTCGGCGGCTCGCTCAAGGCCGAGCACGGCACCGGCCGCAACATGGCACCGTTCGTGGCGCTGGAATGGGGCGCTGATGCCTACCAGCTGATGTGGAAACTCAAGCGCCTGCTCGACCCCAACGGCATCCTCAACCCCGATGTGGTGCTGAGCGAAGATCCGGACATCCACCTCAAAAATCTCAAACCGCTGCCCGCCGCTGACGAGATCGTCGACAAGTGCATCGAGTGCGGCTTCTGCGAACCGGTCTGCCCCTCCAAGGGCCTGACCCTCAGTCCGCGCCAGCGCATCGTCATGTGGCGCGACATCCAGGCGAAGAAACGCGCCGGCATCGACACCCGCGAGCTGCTGCAAAGCTACCAGTACCAAGGCATCGACACCTGCGCCGCCACCGGCCTGTGCGCCCAGCGCTGCCCGGTCGGCATCAACACCGGCGAGCTGATAAAGAAACTGCGCAGCCAGGCCGCCGACCATGCCAAGACCGCAGACTGGCTGGCCGAACATTTCCACACAGCGCTGGGCGGCGCCCGCTTCACCCTCACCGCCGCCAACAGCGCCCGCAAGCTGCTCGGCGCACCACGCCTCGGGCGCCTCAGTGCAGCCCTGAGCAAGGCCAGCAAAGGCCGCCTGCCACAGTGGACCCCGGCCCTGCCCCAACCGCTGCGCACGCAGGACTTTGGCCCGGCGAGCAACGACGCCCGGCCCCGCGTGGTCTACCTTGCCGCCTGTGTTTCACGCGTGATGGGCCCCGCCTATGCCGACCGCGAGCAAAGCTCGCTGCTCGAAAAGACCCGCGCCCTGCTGGAAAAGGCCGGTTACCAAGTGGTGTTCCCGGACAACGCCGACAGCCTCTGCTGCGGCCAGCCGTTCGCCTCCAAGGGCTACCCCGGGCAGGCCGAGCACAAGCGCCAGGAACTGCTCAACGCCCTGCTCCACGCCACCCGCGGCGGGCTCGACCCGATCTACTGCGACACCAGCCCGTGCACCCTGCGCCTGGTGCAGGACCTGGGCGAAACCCGGCTGGACCTGTATGACCCGGTGCGCTTCATCCGCACCCACCTGGTCGACAAACTGGAGTTCAGCCCCCAGGACGAGCCCGTGGCCGTGCATGTGACCTGCAGCACCCAGCATCTGGGCGAAAGCCAGGCATTGATTGACCTGGCGCGCCGTTGCAGCAAGCAGGTGGTGATTCCGGAAGGCATCCACTGTTGCGGATTCGCTGGCGACAAGGGCTTCACCACCCCCGAGCTTAACGCTCACTCGCTGCGTAGCCTGAAGGATGCGGTGCAGTATTGCAGCGAGGGGATCTCCACAAGCCGCACCTGTGAAATCGGCCTGTCCAGCCACAGCGGCATCGACTACCACGGCCTGGTCTACCTGGTAGACCGCGTCACCCGCCCACGCGCAATCTGAGATATCCAAGCGCTTGCACAGACCTCAAAACCGCCGCAATTCCCTGTGGGAGCGGCCTTGTGTCGCGAAAGGGCTGCGTAGCAGCCCCACGATTTCAGCTTCGCCGCTTTAATTGCCGGGGCCGCTCCGCGGCCCTTTCGCGACACAAGGCCGCTCCCACACCGAACCGCATTGCCCGGTCGACTGCAACATCCCGCCACAAACCACCCTGCCGCCAAGCCATCACCCCGATTGAACCCCCGCCAAATCCCGACAGTCCACCCTTACAGGCCCACCTCCCGCGGCCATAAAAGGAGACACCCATGAAAGGTACCGCGCTTTCGGCCCTCTTCGCGGCCGCTACCCTCCTGGCTTCGCCGGTATTCGCCGCCGATGACCTGTGCAAGACCAACCTGCAGAAGATCGACGACAGCATGGCCACCGCCGGCGCTACCTCCGAAGGCCTGGACAAGGCCCTGACCGAGCAGGTCGACAAAGCCAAGGCCGCCCAGGCTTCAGGTGACACCAAAGGCTGCATCGCCATCACCAGCAAGGTCCTGGAGCGCCTGGAAAAGACCGAGAAAGGCAGCGGCTCGGCCGGCGGCAGTGGTGCTTGAGCCGTCGCAGCGTGGGCGACAGGACCGGCTGTCGACGTCGCCCGCGCAATGGCGTATACTCCGCCTTACGTGCCGCAAGGTGCGTTAGCCAAGAGCTAGTGTGGGGCCGATCAGGATTCGACGCCGGTAGCGAAACTCTAGGTGCATGCCGAGTTGGTAACAGAACTCGTAAATCCACTGTTGCAACTTTCTATAGTTGCCAATGACGAAAACTACGAGGGCTACGCTCTCGCTGCGTAAGCAGCTGAGCCCGCTCTCCTGGTAGCTTCGGCTCCAGCAATCATCAGGGGATGCCTGTAAACCCGAAATGATTGTCATACAGAACAGGATCGTCGTGTAGCACGTTGGGGGCAAAGCGACTAAAACTTACCCAACTCATCCAAAGCACCCTGCCCGTCGGGCGGCTGCGGATTAAATCAGTAGACACGGCTAAGCATGTAGTACCGACAGCGGAGTACTGGCGGACGGGGGTTCAAATCCCCCCGGCTCCACCAAATAATCCAAACAAATCAGGCACTTAGCAAAAAGCTTAGTGCTTTTTTTGTGCCTTAATGGGCTGTTATGGCTGGGGAATGCCAGCTTTATGACAGCTTTCCAGAAGCCTAGAAAGCTCATTGCCTCCCTTCGCGCACGCTGTAGATCCTTGCCCCCTGTCCGTGCTATGCTGAGCAAGCGAATGGTTTAACAGTGATCGCCGATCACTAAACCTATAAAGGATATATCGTGCTCAAGCCAATTTTCGAAGCCCACTCAATAGAATCCATCTCGCTTACATGTGAGTATGATGGCGCGGTGGACGCTCATGGCCTGTCTGTCATCAAGGATGAAGGTAGCAGACTGAAGCTTAAATATTCAGCCCGTCGAGTGGCACGCAAATCAGCAAATCCAAATGCTGAGAACCATTCATCTCAGCCTGAAGTTAAGGGCTATTTGTTTTTGAATCGAGATGGCGACCGCGAAAAAAGCCGTTTTGAAGTAATAAATTCAAATTGCGTTTACACAAGCAAGAACTACATAAACTTTAAGACGTTTCTGGCAGACGCAGCTTTTAGCTTAAAAATAGGGCATGAAGCCTTTTCTAAAAGCGGGAGACGTCTTGAGAAAATTATACTTTCGTATAAAGATCAATTTGTCACCACAAATAGCGAAGAAGTTCTCGAAGGCGTCAACCCTGCTTGCCCTTATATCGCTAGCGCGTGCTTGAATCAGAATAACTTCTGGCATTCTAATGTAGGTTTTTTCTCTCAAGACTTTGGAGATGAAACCACGTTACTTCACAATATTCGCATCCATCATTCCCTGGTCAAGGACAACGACTTTGATGATGAGGATACCGAGCTTACGCATGCGCTCATCGTTGAGTGTCATCATGTTCTGGGCATGAGTGACGAAGATGTTTCAGATTTTGAAAATACTTTTGAAGACACATCTAATCGCCTACGATCCACACATAAAGAAATGCTTCTTGAAATACTTTCTGCTGATTTGATCAGCGCGATAGGACTCAAGAAAGAAAAAGCAGAGGGATAGGCTATGTCAATGGCAATGAGATCCAGTTTATTGACAACGGTACATAGAGATTATTTCTCCGAGTATCTTATAGAGCAGCAGCCAAGCGTATTTTCTACTATGGCGATGAAAGCCGCTGATGCTTGCATGGCATTTGTATCTGCTTCTGCGCTCCCTGCTCCCAATTTTCTTTGGACGGATCATCAGCACGTCGAGCTGACACCTTCTGACTACCATTTGCGCTGGCTCGAAGATTTCGAGGAACTCGTTACAATCGAAGAACTTGATATACCACTTCGGGCTTATTGCCACAAAGCGGCAGAGCGGCTCGCGCACTACCGGACGCTCGAGGCGGGTTGGGACGGTGACGATATGCCGGCGCCTCAACAGTTTTCTATTGATGGTGCCTCTGATTTTTTGGTGACTCTCACCAGGCTTTTAGATACATGCCCTGAGATTGATGTATTGTTGGACCACGAGGGCATCGTGAGCCTTGTTTTCGATCGAGATCATTTGTATTGCTCCATTGCTTTCTACGAAGACTCTGAGGTCGTTACATACAATCTCAATCGAATTTCCGGTGAAAGCTTTACATCAGAGTTCCACATGGAAGAGACTCATAAACTCATGAATTTCGTTGAGTACTTCTCGAGCCTTTAAGGAAGAATCATGCCTGAAAGGCTCACTGAAATTTTTGATTTGGCAATAACGCCTAGCTTGGAAAGGCATGCCAAAATAGCTGCATGCCAGTATGCCTCCCCCATACTGGAAGCGGCCGAGGAATTCAGGATTTTTTCTGAGAGTTCTTCTATAGCTAATACAGAAGGGCTGGCAAGGATTCTGGAATCTCCTAACGCTGTCGAACCCGACACTGGGAAATACACGGCGTCTGCGTTTATGGAGGCGACTCGCCGAGGTATCTCTACACAGCGTATAGGAATGACAACTGAGCGTGCTATACATGAATTCGGAGAAACGCGAGTATCAGCACACAATGAGAAATCCCCAGAAAAACCGAGAACATATCTCGGCTATACTGTAGGGATCGTGAGTATGTTTAGAAGCGCCACGGCGCCTGACGGTCGCCGGCTTTTTGGTGTTTTTTCTACCCCAGAGCCTGAACTAGAACACGCTGATATTTTCGTTGTCGTCAAACCAGACAAAGCGTTAAAGATGGCAATACAACGCGTCTTTTACGATGCTTTCAAAATTGAACAAGCCATTATCCCTCAGTCTGTTACAGCGTAAGCGACCTACCGAATCCGGTAGCGCTCTAATCAGCCCCAGCAATCAGGCCTGCAACACCATAATTTAAGGTGTTGCGGGTCTGTTTTCGCTTCTCGGCCTAGGTTTTGACAAGTTTGTAATCCCCGCTTCCTATCACCTTTCACTTTTTATTACTCTAATGATGGTGCGGTTATCCATTGACCACCTTCTCTCATCTGATGAGCGCATTATAGGACGCTTCGCAGAGCTGCCCAGCTATTCGGGCACGGTCATAAGCTTTCGCCAGTTCTCCCGCTCGTTCATCGGCATGCGTGAGCAGGTGGGAGAGCACCATGGCGGCGCGGGTGGCTGGCTTCGGTCGATAGCTGCGGTGTGAGTGTAGGTGTAACTGCCAGCCAGCGGATACTCAGTGAGCGGTGCCGTCGTCTTTGCCGAATGCGCGCATCTGGTACTCGGTGACAGCCTGGAATTGCGCTTCCGCAATCAGCCTCAAGCGCTCTACCTCAGCGTCCGACGCTCCGTGATCCTTTGCTTCGTGATATTTGCGCATCGCCTCGACCGCCTGGGCGTAGGCAAGGTGATCGGGCAGCAGAACCTCATGGGGCCTGGACATTCTTGCCTCGCGGGTCAGTGAATGGCATCCGGCAAGTCGCCGGAAACCAGTAACTGGTAATTCACTACCGCTTCATAAAGTGAATCTGCCAGCACTTGAAGGCGCGCCACCTCATCCATCGGCGCGCCGCTTGCCTCAGCGTCTCGGTGCGCCCTGATCGCTTCGAGGGCCTGCCGCAGCAGCGGCTCGCCAGCGAGGGCCATTCCTTCCAAGGTCCGTTTCACGTTGCGCTCCGATCAGTGAGTCCGACCATTATAAGCCGCTTGGCTGATCCTGCCCGGAGCTCGGCCGAGCGGTAGCCGCCCATGCTGGCGGGTCAGCGACAAGCAACGTTGGCGGCAATCAGTTCGCGCTCGTAGCCGATCCGCTGTCGGCGTTCGGCCAGCAGGGCCCTCACCTTCACCTCCAGGCTGTCGGCCTTGCGCAGGCCGTCAGCCGCCCATGGCGGCAGCGCGACTTCCGGCGTCCGGCAGGGCACCTGCACCGGCACCTCGACACGCACGTACTGCACCTGCCGCTCGACCTTTCCGGCGCACCCCGCAAGCCCCATGGCCAGCACCAGCCCGCTCCTACAGGCGAAGGCACTGATTACGCGGCCTGCAGCCGGAAATTGCCCCTGCCCGCTCCTACAGGTTTTCGATTCCAGCGCCAGCGTCATAACCGAAGGTCCTTGTCGATGATCGAGGTGGCGGCAGCGCACTGGTCACCGCCGGTGCGCTCCTGCTGCAGCCGGTTCGCCGCGGCGTAGTCGAGATCGGCACTGGCCTTGGCTTCGCTCACTGCCTGCTTGGCGGCGGCCTGGCGGGCACTCGCCGCCAAAACTAGGTCGCCCAGGGCCTTGCCCTGCTCTGTGGCCAGGCCGGCGAGGTTGTCGCGTGCTGCCTTACAGGTGGCCACCTGGTCCTTTTCAGCATCGAGCAGAGTGCGGAAGTGCCCGCTGGCGGCCCAGACGCCGACCAGCATCCCCATGAGGATCAGTAGGCCGGCGCCGATACTGCGCAACGCCCACGACTTCATGCCAGCGCCCTCCGCACACCCTCATCTATAATCGCCGGCGTGTAAGGGTTGCCGCCGTTCTCGTGGATGATGATGCTGACCACCATCCCCTTCAGTGTGGCCGGGTGTCGGATGTCGATCGGGTCGGTGGTGCGCACGCCAATGCGCTTTGCCACGGCGGCTGCATAGGCCTGGGTGTCGTTCTCGTTGCTCGGTGCCCAGCGGTTGATGGTCTCCAGCACCGTGTCGATGCCCTTCCCGCCCACACCGGGCATGCCGTCCTTGCCCCGGTAGTTGATTAGCAGTTTGCCCAGGGCACGGATGCCGTTCTCGGGCGTGTCGAAGATGGCGAAACGGCCGTCAGGTTCTTTGCCGATCTGGCCCTGCCAGTCGTTACGAGGGTTGAAATCGATGTTGCCGGGGTTGCGGTTGCGCACGCCCCGGGGCTGGGATTGAGTCATGAGCTTTCTCCAGGCAAAAAAATACCGCCAGGCGGCGGTCGGTGGATTCGGTGTGGATCAGGCCGGCGGCGCGGGCCAGTCGATATCAGTGGGGTAACCTTCCTGCTCGGGCAGGCGGTTCAGCGCAACGCGGTATCGCTTCCATTCCTTCAGCAGGGCTGTCTCGGCAGCGGTTGCCTCGTCAAGGTCCAATGCATCCTGCAGCGGCGCGATTGCAGCATCAGCCTGGGCGCGAAGCCGGGCGACCTCGGCCTGCACCTGAGCCAAATGGACGGCTTCCGTTTGGGCGGCCTTCATCTCGGCGGTGATCACCATACTCCAGTCGATGTTACTCATTGCTGCACCTCCGGCTCTGCCTTGAGTTCGACGTCATAGGCCGGCAGGTCGACGATGCCGTTGGCTGTCACCGTCGCCTGCGAGGGGAAGCGGGTCGCTTCCGGGGCATTGGCGCCGTGGGGCAGTCTGACAGTTAACGATAATTCGCCATCGACGCGCTCGACATCACCCGGGAACCAGTCGGAAAGAATGGCTTCGCGCGGCAACGTGGCGCCCTCCGGCAACGGTGTAAAGTCAAAAGGTGCTCCGTTGATAACGACGACATCGCCATCTACCTCAAGAGTCAGCCGTTCTTCCATACGGACCGGCGAGAAGCTGATGATCATTCGAACCATCTCCCAAAGGCTATGTAATTGAATTGCACGGGGAAAGAGGTCGCATTCCTGTATGCGTAACTGTTCAGGCTCCAACTGGCAGCACTGACAATTGCGTAGGGGCCGTTCTGCAGAGTGGCGCCGACATCAGCCTGCGAGCCCGTCCCGACCGCAGCAAGAGGACAGAACACCACGCGAGGGGTGCTCGAAAAAGGCGAAGCGAATGTCCCGGTAACGCCCACCGCCGTTGACAAAGCCTGAGCCGGCAGCTGCACATAGCCTTCACATATCTGCGTGCCGTCAGAGAACTTCGTATAGCGCCCGTTGGTGTTCGCCCCCTTCTCGTTGTAGTTCAGGACCCACGATTCCCAGGTCGTTCCGTTCCACCACCGCGAAGCGGTAAGACCATTCCTTGCGATCGATTGGAGCGCATATGACGCGCCACCAACAACAGTCAGTACTGCCCGCCCCTGCGCCCAGGTCGGGGGCAGGTTAGTCAACCCGCTGGCTGGGGTGACATAGCTGCCAGGGGCAAGATAGTTGTTGAGGTTGGTCTCTGTGGCAACAAGGTTTCGGCCCAGCCCGAAGTCGCCGACTTTCAACACCCGGCCCACAGTATCGTCAAGCGCTGAGGTGGTCAGCGTGGCTGCGGCGGCTGTGCCGACATCTAGAGTGGACAACCCCGGGCGCCACGCTCCCCACGCACTGACATTGGCGTTGTAGGAGCGCCAAGCAGGTTTACCGGTGATGACATCGCGGGCTTCCTGCAGGATGAATCCGTTCGGGTGAGTGGTTACTTGGACCAACGGGTAGGTTATGCCCGGGGGGATGTTGGCCGCCGAGCCCGACAGCGCCGCGTACCACCCAGGCGCCACGGCATCGTTGAGATTCGTCACTGTCCGATTGACCGGGCCGGTAATGGCCCAATCATCCATGGACTTAAAGTTTGCGTTGATACGGTTGAATGCCGTGCGGGCATCATCGCCATCTTGGCCGCTGGGAGGCGTACCAAGTCTGATTTGATCGAGAGCCATTGGGTCTCCCACTAGTTATATGTAGTCGCTGCGGGCTGCGGACATTAAGAATAAGTGCCAGCTGAAAACCCTATTGCAACGGTTGGCCGGGCTGGAGCTGAAGCTCCGTTCCGAGTTGAATACGCTGCAAACAACACGCTTCTGCCAAACGACGTTCTGAATCCAACCCTCACCGGAGTGACGTTGAAACCATCGACATCTGCCTCTTCCAGAATGTAGAAGCTATCCACTGGCACTGGTATGGAGTAGTAATAGTCGGTATATGCGGGATCGACAGCATTCTGCCGAGAGCTATGAAGCGCCCAAGCGTCTGGATAGCAAATTTTGGACATCACCAACTGCCTGGAATTGCTGTCATATGTGAGAACTCCATTCTCATCAAAAGTTTGCATCCCTGAATTGCCGGCACTGACAGCACCACGAACAAAATTTTGCCATGCAGACGCGCCGAATCCCGAACCAGAACCAAGCGCCAGGGTCTCGCCGTTGAAACACTGGCAATCAGTCAGGCCGGACCTTTGCACGTTCATCTTGGTGATAAAGCATCCAGTCGGAGGGCGCATGAACGTCCATGTCCTGCCAGATGCGTTTAATGAGGTAGGGATGCTATACATGCTGTTAGACCCATTCATCGAAACAGCAACAGAACCCTCACCCAGCATCCTGAACCCGTTATAGTTGGAATCAAACAGCAGTACACCTTGTTCATCGAACGATTGAAACCCAAACGTCATTAACCCCACCTCCACACTGAAACAGTGCTTAGCTGGTATTGGTTCGTGTACAGCTTCACAGTTATGGAGTCGCCCGAAATAGTATATTTCTGACTACCATCATTCCATCTATTCTCCACCACTACGAATGCTTTCCTTAACGCTATTAAGTTGGCTATTCCTGGGACAGTGAACGTGTGATCCTCCCGGCCACCCGCCGTATATTCGTACAATGAGAATGCAAGCCCCGACGTTGTATCCAGCAACAATCTGCCCGACGCGTCGAATGTTTGAAAACCTGTAGGCATATTCTCTACCAAGTACCCATGCGTACACGAACAACGCCGTTAATAACCACCGTAATACCGTTGCGGTTCATCACCGTGTAGGTATTGGCCATTGTCGGGTGATAGGTGGCAATGGTCCCATTGGCGAAGTTCTGGGCCATGATCGGCGTCCCCCAGTTGCTCTGTTCGGACGACTGGACATAGCCACCAACCATCGCGTTCTGTACCGCCAGCTTGGAGATGAACGCCGACGCAATTACCGTCTGCCCGTTCTCGATGGCAAACATGGCCTGAGGCACACCGTTGATGTTCTGCATCACGGCAAAACGATCAGCCAGGAAGTTAACCTGCGACTGCATTCCTCCTGGTGTGTTCTCTACGCCAATGCCCATGCCGGCGGAGTAATACCGCCCGTTCGCATCGATACCTACCTTGATGCTGTACATGGCCTGCAGCTTGCCGTCGGTCGTTGCGATGGCCTGGGCATTCTGCTGCACGCTCAACTTGGTACCGTTCAGCTCAGTGGTGAGCGTGCCGACCTGCTGGGCGCGTGCGCCAGCCTCGTCTACAACAGCTTGGGACACGTTCTGAATTTCGCTCTCAGCCTCGCCGACGCGAGCAGTGAGGGTGTCAGTAGTGTTGGCCAGGGCAGATACGTCATCCGTGAGTGTTTCCACGCTGCGCACAACTCGCGCTAGGTTGGTGTCGACTTGGGCCTTGACCTCGGTCACCTGCTTGGCGATCGCCATGTCGGCCTGGGCAAATGCCGAGTAGATCGAGAACGCGCCGGCATATGCACCCTGCTCCCCTGCGCGCCAGCTGGTTGCGCCAGCCATGCGCGGTGCAACAGCTGCCTCGACACCGAGGATCCGGCTTGCCATTGCGGTCAGCTCGCCATTGATCTCCTCCACGCTGGTTTCGACGCCATCCACTCGTACCGCCAGCGCAGTCACCAGGTCACCCAGCGACGCATAGTCGCCCAAGTATTCCCAGTAGGCTGCCTCGGTCACGGGTGTTCCGGCGGGTACATCCACCTTCGCCCGGTACAGCTTGCCATCATGCTTAGCCAATGTGCCGGCCAAGTATGGCTTGCCCGATGCCCAGTCCTCGGCGCCGGCCAGGTCCGCCATCTGGGCAGACAGCGAGTCGATCTGGCTCTGCAGGGCTTGGTCACCGGCTTTGAACCGGTCATTCACGGAACCCAGGCCGTCGCCACTGATCTTCTCGATTTCCTTGAGCAGATCCTGACCCAGCTGGGTTTCGGTGATCTTCCCGGTGATGTAGTCGAGAATTTCGTCTGCGTCGGCGCTGGATTGGCCGTCTACCCAGACTGACCACGGCCCGACGTTGCCGGTGCGGTCGACCAGCCGGCCGCGGAAGTACCTGAGAACACCAGCAGCCATCCCGCTGTGCAGGTAGCTGGAAGTCGGGTAAGCCTGCCGGCCCAAGTCCTCTGGGTTCTCTCCGCCGAACGTAGACGACATCTGCAGCTCGGTGTAGGCCGTATCTTCCGCTCCTTGAGGGAAGCCCCATTCCAGACGAATGCCAAAGACCTCCGACTTGGTGCGCAGGAAAGCCAGCGCCGGCGGCGGCGTGGTCTTCCCGGCCACGTCAGTGAGCACCGACGTGGTTGGGATGGACGCTACATCCATCGCGTTTATGGCTCGCACCCGGGCCAGGTACTGGCCGGCGTACACGCCGCGCACATCCACGGAAAGTTCACCGGTGCGGGGGACTTTTATCCAGTCGCGTGAACCCCACCGCCATTCCACATCGTAAGCTACCGCGCCCGGAGCGGCGTCCCACCCGATGGTCATGGTGGTGACCGCAATTCCCTGGTCAATGGCCGAGCTGCTGCTGATTATCACGCGCGCCGGCGCATCCTGCACGCCTGGTGGCAGTACGCTGATCGGCCGGTCGTCGATCATGGTGCCGTGATCGATGGCGTCGAACTTGCTCGGCTCGTGCTGGATCAGCTCCAGCTGGAACCTGGTCCATTCCGGCCGGGTCACGTTGCGGACGTAGAACTGCATCAGTTTCAGGTCGTCGTAATCGATCGCCCAGGCACACTCCGGCTGCGGTGGCTCGCTGAAGTCGGCCATCACGGTGATCTGGCGGCCAGAGACCGACCGTACCTGCCGCGTTTCAGTCTTGCCGCTCGGCAGGTTCACCAGCAGGCGGGCACCAGTTGGCACATCAACGTCACGGTCGAGTGTCACTACACGCCCGGTAACAGCGGCTATCCGGCCGCCGTTGGCACGGCCGGCCAGCATCGGGTCGGACAACGCGATTACTGTGCCGGGCTTCGGGATGTACCCATCCAGGCCGACATTGATCGTTGCGCCACGGGTCTGCAGCTGCTCTGTCAGCAACGCCCACTGACCAGCACGCTGCGCCTGGCCACGGCTTGTGCAGCCAACAGCCTCAACAGACACGTCGCGAACCCCATACTCCGCCATTGCGCCTTCGTCGAATACCGGCTCTTTATCGGTCTCGAAGCCCTGGGCCGGGTCGTCGAACGACACCACGGCCAGGCTGTGCCGGTCGCGCCACTTGCTGCCGGTGTACTTGATCGCGCCGTCACCGAGGATCTGCGACACGGTGTAGGTGTAGACCGGGTCCTGTGGCATGTCAGCATTCACGGCGATCTGGTTGCCATCCCAGTAGGCCAGGCCATGGAAGATTGCAGCCAAGTCCTGCAGCACCGCCCAGGCCTCGGCCTGCTTCTGCAGGTAGAGGTTGCAGGTGAAGCGTGGCTCCTGCCCGCCCTTCCCGTCTGGCACCAGTTGGTCGCACCACTGCGCGATGCGGTAGAGCGACCAGCGGTTGATCATGCTCGCGTCGATGCGGTCGCCAAGGCCGTAGTACGGGTGCAGGGCTAGGTCGTAGAACACCCATGCCGGGTTGTTGGTGTAAGCCTCTTTGAACGAGCCGTCCCAGATGCCACCGCTGGTACCGGGGCCGCCGGTGGCGTAGGTGCGGGTTTCCGGGTCGTAGTTCATCGGCACCCGGACGATGCGGCCGCGCATCAGCACGGCAATCTTCGGGAAATCCCCGCCGAACTGCTGGGCGTCGTACTCAACGCAGCCAACTGCCGTCAGCGGGTACTCCTGGTCGCTGTCGACAACCTCGGCGATCGCCTCCACGACCATCGCGTCTTGCACCAAGGAACTGTTGGCCTCGGGCGTGATGCGGCGCGCCCGGATCGTCCAGTTGCTGCCCTCCGGCAGGTCGATGCGATGGGATCGCTCGTACTTGGTGACGTTCTTGCGGTCGACGTAGGACTCCAGCACCTGCTGGTAGGGACCTCCGTCAGTGGCCACGTCAATCGCATAGTCGATGCGCACGCCGTTGATGTTACCGCCACTGTCCTGGGCCTGAAGCACAGGCCACCCGAACCGCACCCGCACCGCATCGATCACCGGGTTGTTGATCGAGTAAACCCAAGGCGCTGTGGTGCGCAGCTCCTGCGCCACTTGGATCTCGTTGCTTGACTCGGTCACACCCTCCAGGCGGTCCTGATGCAGCTCACCAGAGCGAAACTGCCACTTCACTCCCGGGTAGTTCACCGTGCCGTCTTCGGCCATGATCGGTGTCCCATCGAGTTTGACCGACCGAAGCCCGTTCACCGGGCCAACGATCGGCCCCCAGCTCCACAGGTAGACCAGGCGTGCCGTGGAGATCGACGGCACGCTGTTCGAAGCGATGCTGGGCTGCTTCGGCTTCTTGCTGCCGCCCTTGTGCCCGGTGATCTGGCGGCGCTGCGCACGCGGGGCCGGGGTCTTGCACTTCACTTCTGCGCCCATTCTTCCTCCAGAAACAAAAAAACCTGCCGAAGCAGGTCAGGTAATCGAGTCGTGGCTACAGCTTGTCTTGTGGGTACACCCCGCCGGACTCGATAGCCCCGCCGATCTCCCGTTCACCATAGAGCACCGGATAGGGGTTGCCCTGGGCAATGGTGGTGACGGCGCTGCCGAACCCGTAACTAGGGTTGTTGCCGTCTTCGTTACGGTCCAGGCTGCCAGTCTTGGCCGTCGGCGAGAGCATCTGCACGACACCGCCAAGCGCCAGCGCAGCACCACCAGCCATCAGGGCAATACCGACACCGGAGCTCAGGCCGCCAGTGAATACCCCGGCGACCACCAGCACGGCGCCGAGCACCACCTGGAACAGGCCGCCTTGCTTGCTGCCCTGGATGATCGGCGCGATGCGGATCTCTTCGGCATCGCTGCCCTGCAGGTCCAGTTCCTCGGGCGCCAGGTTGCGGCGGCCGGAGAACACGGTGAACACCAGGCCGCGCTCCTCCCCTGTTGCGAGAAACTTCTCGAAGCCTGGCAGCATGATGCACAGCGCCTGCACCGCGTCTCGCGGGCTTTGCACGTCGAGGAGGTATTCGCGCCCGAAGTGCTTGCGCAGCACGCCGTACAGCTTCACGGTGCGCTTCATGGCTGGTAGTCCTTGTGCCTGAGGATCAGTCGGCAGCGGTTGGCCATCGACCAGCCGTAAATGTCGCGGGTAGAGGCCCGGCCGGCCATGTGGTGGTAGATGAACGGGCCGGATCCGCCAAGGGCTGGGGCGTCCTCGCTCACCAGCGCCGGCTCGTCATCGAGATAGATTGCAGCGTGGTTCGGGTGGAAGCACGGACGACCAGGCGATGGCACCATGAAGACCAGCATGTCGCCACGGCGCGGCTCGTTGACCTGGTAGAAGCCAGCACCCTTGAAGTTCTCCTCGTACAGACTCGGCCCCTCGGCCTCCTCCCACCACAAGTCCTTGCGCTCGAAGTTCGGCAGCACCAGCCCGGCCTCTCGGGCATACCAGTCGCGGCAAGCGCCCCAGCAGTCGAGCAGGCCATGCGAGAAATCCCTCCCCAGCAGCGGGGCGACGTAGCCGGTGGGCTTGAACCACTCCATATCCCCGCCCGGCCACGACACGATGCCCCAGGGCACTTCGTGTAACTCGCAACTGACTCTGTCGGCCATACTGGGGCGCGGGCTCGCGTCCGGGTGGCTGTGGATGATCGCCAGCAGGGTGCCGCGGTCTTCGGCCTGGGCCAGGTCTTCGTGGTGAAGCGTGAACTGGTCGCGCGGGGTCCGTGCCAGGTTGCGGCATGGCACGTACTCGCGGCCGGCGTCGGTCTTGATCAGCACGCCACAGGCTTCTGCTGGATGCTCGCGTTCGGCATGCTCGCGGATCGCGGCCTGGAGCTGTTGGTTGATGCGCATGGTTACCTCGAACTTGCGATCAGGCTCGCGCCCATGGAGCCGCCGAAACGACAGGTGTTGCCGCGAAGCTTGCAGCTGCTCCAACGGCCGCCGCAGCGATCGAGCGCAGGGTTGTCCGTGGGCTCGTTCTGCTTGGTGAACATCGCCGCGCCAGCGTACGCACAGGCCTCGCCACGGTACCCGTTGCGCGTGGCCCAGCGGCACAGCTTGGTGATCTGCTGGCTGGGAAGCTGCACGCCACCCAGGTCGAGCGGGCTCGACAATTGGAACGTCACCTGCTCGCGGTCTTCCTCGGTCTTCTGCTCGATGAACCATAGGTTCTCACGTGCCTGGTTCGCCGCATTGGGGTTGCCGTCCGGGAAGTTGGCAGCGTCCAGGAAGTGCCGGAAGGTCTCGATGACCTTCACCCGCGCACCGGCTAGATCCTTGAGCGCCAGGCACATCGCCGTGACCGCGCCGCGCACGCCAGCGATTTCGTTCGCCAGTTGCAGGGTTGGTGTGGCGGGCCGACCGTCGCCGCGAATGTCGAAGCCCTTGGCCTCGATCTGGATTGGCTCGTACAGCTGGCCCTGCCAGATAATGTCGCCTTCCTGGGCGTGGCCGTGGAAGCGCATGAGGTTGCCGCCGAGGCGGGTGGCGTCCACCTCGTACAGCCGGATCTGGTTGCCCGGCTCGAGTTTTTGGATATCGGTCTCGAAAGTCATGGGGGCCTCAGAAAAATGAAACCCAGCACAGGCGGGGTCAGTAGGGGGTGAACACCTGCTTCATGATGAAGCTGATTTTGAATATCCCGGCGCCTTGCGGGTCCAGCTTGTAGCCGTTGACCTTGTACCGGCCTGGATCGCCGCCAGGTGGGGTCCAAAGAAACGATTTGTAGCCTTCGTGGCGGTCGAGGAAATCGCGCATCTGGCGAAGCTCCTGCCCCTCCTCCAGGCTCCCCGTGGCCTGGTGCGACCATTCCTGCGATCTTCCGTTGATGCCAGTGCCGCCTGACTGGACGTAACCATCGCCAAACTCGTTTTCCCAAACCCTGTGCTTGATCTCGCCAGAGGCGCCGACCCTGGTACAGAAGCTGAATGTCTCGGGCATTACCGCCTCCACATCGAGCCGCCCTGGGCGAACTCTTCGTTAACGACCTCACGGATGGTTTGCCTGAACGCCTGCCCCATCATTTCTCCCTGCCGCCGCGCGGCTTCATCGCTCATGCCCGGCTGGGCCTGGACGGTGACCGGTGCGTTGATGGTCACTCCGCCAGCACCGCCGCCGCCCGAGCCAGCATCGTTCGCATTGCGCAGGTACTGGGTCAGGTCGCGGTTCTGGTTGGGAGCGAGAACCCGTTCACCGCCATCGAGCAGCCAGGTGCCTTCTCGCGGGATGTTTTCATAACCTCCATGCGCCATCCCCATAAGGGATGTGGATGCCACCCCGGCCACCATCGGCGCCGTTGCCATTGCGGCAGCAACCGCTGCACCAGGCGCCAGAGCCGGACCAACGACCGGGATTGCGGCAGTGGAGGCATACGCGGCCAGCTGTGCCTGGAATGCCGTCGCCTGCGCGTTGGCCACCATGCCCATTGCTGCAACCGACTGAGTGCTCTTGCCGACCAACAGCTGAACACCTTGATAAATCAACCACTGCGCTGCCATGTCTGCCAGCGCGCCGATCATCGACTTGGCGAAGCCGGTGATCATGTCCATCAGCGCGTCGCCCGCGTCAGCCGAGCCGGTGGCAACGTCGGACATGAACGAGCTGAGCTCGCTTCTGGCGCTTCCCAGAGTCGATGTTGTCGCATCGGCGGCCATGGCCGAGTAGTCGTTCGCGGCGTCGGCGAAGTTCTCCCAGGCGCTGGTGACCCCGTCCATCCAGTTGCTCTGCGCCTCGTCGAGCTGGCTGTAGTAGTCATTCTGCAGCTCCAGACGCTCGGACAGGGCATCGCTGAGCACCTGGGTTTCCTGGTCGTACAGACCCTGGCTGATGTCACCACTGTTGCGCTGCAGGACCAGTTCACGCTGCTGACGGTTGAAGTCTTCCTCGATCGCCAGGCGCTCTTTCAGTCGATCCTTGTACTTGTCGCCGCGGCCGGCGCCAGCAAGCTCCTGATCGAACCCGCTTTTCGCAGTCTGGTAGTCCTCGTTCACGCTGGACCGGAAGGAGGCCAGCTTCTTGGCATCTTCCTCGGCCTGCTTCAGCTTCTTCAGCGCGTCAAGTTCAGCCGCCAGGCCCTCCAGGCGTTTACGCTGCTGGGCATTGACGCCCTCCAGCTTGCCGGTGGAAACCTCGAAGGCCAGCTTCTCGACCTCGGTCGCATTCTTGCGCTTGTCGGTCGAGGTGTTGATCAGCTCGATCTGCCGCTGATACCCCTCCTCCATTTCCTCGAAGCGCCGACTGAGCGCCTTGCTGTCCTTGTCGCCGGCCTTCGACTCCTTCAGCACCTTGTTCGCCTTGTCGATTGCCTCAGCGGCCGCCAGGGCCTTCTTTTCGTCATCTGGCGAGAACTTGACTGCGCCGGCAGCGATCTGGGCTCGCAACTTCTCCACTTCGGTCAGCTTGCCCGCAACCACGGCCTGCTTTTCGAGGTTCTTGAGGTAGGTGCTGCCTTCCTTGTCCGACGCCAAGCGGGAGCTGTTCAGCTCCTTCTGCACCGACTGGATGGCCAGCCTGAGCGCGTCTGCCTTCTCTTTCGAGGCGTCGAGCGATGTTTCAAACGGCACGTCGCTCTTGTCGTCGACCCCCTTCTGGAACCGCTCCTGCAGCTTCTCAGTTTCCTTGAGCTCGGCCTGCAGCCCCCTCAATCGATCCTGCAACTGATCGTAGGACTGGGTACTCAGGTTCTCCGGCAGCATGGACCGGGAAGCCTGGCGGATGCGCATCGAGGCATCCTCGAAAGCGTTCGCAGCCTTTCCGGCACCCTCCTCAGCCTTGTCGCCGAAGTCGATGAAGGACAGCGCCAGCGCGCCAACGGTCAGGATCAAGCCCGGCCATCCGGCAGCCATGCGCAATACAGCTGCGCCAGCCGTCCGCAGCGTCACGAGAGCAGCACCCATTGTGGTGGCGGCCGAGAACCATGCTCCCATTGCTACAGTCGACGCCGTCTGGGCAACAGTAACCTGCGCGGTCGCCACGGCTAGCGCTTCTTTGGCCACCGTTTGCTGGTTGATCGCCGCAGTGACCTGGGCGGATGTTGCCAGAGTTGTGGCTGCCAGCTTTGCCTCTGCCGCTGCAAGCTGATTGGTAATCGCAACCTCAGCCAACCGCAACTCAGCCATTCTGGCCACTGCCTGCTGACGGCCAACATCAGTGATCTGAGCCTGAAGCCTCTGGGTTTCCAGCACTTTCTCAGCAGCCAATGCCGCCTGAACAGACTGCAACCTCGAAACGTCAGAGGCCAGGACCTGGCGATCGGCGTTGACCCTGGCTTTAGCGCTGGCAACAGCTCGCGCTGCGGCCTCCACATCAGCGGCAGCCCCGGCACGAACTGCCTCGGCCCTGCGGAGCTCGCCGGCAGCGGCGACCGAGGTAATGTAAGTCTGCTGTTTCGTAGCCTGGAAGTCTGCCCATTTCGCAGCACTGGAATTTACAAACCCTGCGGCCACGCGCCCGAGGGCCACATAGAGCCCGGTTTTCAGCAACTGAGTATAGGTTTGAACGCCATTGGTGTCCCACGCCTTGGATAGTTCAAGAACTGCGCTGACGAAGGTCTTCGTCACGCCAAGCGACTCGTCAAGCGTACCGATGACCTTGATTGCACTGTTCTCCATCACCTGGAAAGCTCCAGAGATGGTTGTCTGCGATCGTGCAAACGAATCATCGATAGCTCTGGTCTGGTTCAGGATCGCGGCGAAAACTTCCTTGGAAGTCAGCTTACCTGCCTCTCCCATCGAGCGAAGCGACTCGCGCGCGACACCAAGACCATCCGCAATCGCCTGGGCCAGCCCAGGGGCCTGCTCGAGGACGGAATTCAACTCTTCCCCACGAAGTACCCCAGAAGCAAATGCCTGGCCCAGTTGGACCAAGGCGCCCTGAGCCGCCTCAGCAGATACACCGCTCGCAGACATTGCCTTGCTGATGTTCTGAGTGACTTGGGCAATTTTTTCTTGGCTTGCGCCAAGCTGCCCAGATGACGCAGCAATACGCTGATAGAGCTCTGCGGTTGCGTCTAGGGACGAGTGCGAGTTCTGCGCGATCGAGAAGACGGCCTGGGACTGCCTGGAGAAATCCTCGAAAGTCTCCGAAACCTGTTTGATTCGGTTCTGGACGCCAACCCACGCCTGCGAGTACTGGACTACCTGCTGGGCGCCGAGATATGCGGCAGCAGCACCGGCAATAGTCTTGAAGGATGCCATGACCGCCGCAGACGCTCGGTCAGCGTGCCTCTCAACTTGAGCCATGCTGCGCTGAGTTGATCTCGCCGCTTGATCCATGCCCTGCTGAAAACCGCCTATCCTGGCGATTAGGTCGAGGGTCAGAGTGCCCAGGGAGCGACTCGCCATGCTTTCCTCCAGGCGAAAAAAAGCCCGCAATGCGGGCTCATGTTAAAGGGACTTGAATCTAACTCTTGCACCTTCGGAAACGATTTGTTTGGTTTTTATGTTTACGATACTGACTGCTGCTAGCTTCGAGCTAACGAAATAGTTATTTACTTTAGCCTCGCGTTTGTTAGTTATCGTTGCAGTGCCGTAGCGCGTTTCTTTTTGAAGGTAATTAGGGATAGGCTCAAATACAACAGCAAGTCTTAAGTCGTTTCTTTGAGAATTAAACTCCGCCACCGACAAATTAAGCTTCGCCATCAGGTCTACAAAAACCACACCAACTGCTTGTTTAGGTACAGCCGGCCCTACGAGGCTTACTCTGTCGATCTCGACTTTATCGACAAGCGCTTTTGCCCCATAAGCGTTCTGCCCAACGAACTCGCCGGTTTTGTGCTCAGTGTCCGGCAGCATGATGCAGTAGTAACTGTTTTTATAATCTGAAATAGACGCCGCCCCGCTTCTGAAACCCAGTAGTTGTGCGTCCGTCATATTTTGCTTGAAGGTCAGAGCCCCGCTAGTTTTATCGAAATCAATTTGATAGTCCTTTATCTCAGACATAACTGCAGAAAGGCCTAGCTTGGCCATTCTGGCCTGGAACTGAGAGTCAGTTTCGTATTTCTCCTGACCGCCACCAAGGGAATTAAGCTTAGCGATTAAGTCGTTGGGTGACGTATAGAAAGAAAATCGCCCATCAAAAACGTAAGGCCGAATATCGACATAAGCCTCAGATGGACCTGGCCGTTGATATCTACTAATCCCCGCAGGCTGAGCACAGCCAGAAATAACTGCCGCCAGAACCAATATCCATATAGCCCTCATCAACCGTCCTCTTCTCAGTGATGTAATCGTCACCGTACGTGACGATGAGGGCTAATCTAACATGCCAGTACAAAGCACTCTTACCAAAGATTAGTTCCACGTAGCCATAGCGTGCTCAAGATCGCTCCCCGGCCGGGAATGGTGTGGCAGGAAGTCGTAGAGATCGGCCTTGCCGCCCCCGCCTCGGTTGACCTGCAGGGCTATCAGCCCGGCAGCGAGCTCAACTCGTCGCACCAGGTTCAGTGACCCATGCTTATCGCGATAGGCAACCCAAGCCAGCACTTCCGCGTAGGAAAGCGTGGCCTTGGCCTCAGCGATTGTGCCGCCCCCTACCCCATTCAGCACGAGTTCATGCCACAGCTCGTCGGCCGGGGTCAGCTCTTTGCTGGGGGGTTATTTACCTCATTGACGGCATTGAGCAGGACGATGCCCAGGGCCGAGTCGAGGTTGACGGCATCATCGAACGGCAGCTCCTCGGTGCCGTCCTTGCCCAGCATGATCGAGGCGGCCAGGTAGCGGGCGTTCTTGAAGCGCTCGGCCTCGCCGCCGGCGAACATGGCCTCCATGACGCCGAAGGCGTGCCGGCGAACGTGCACGGTGAACTTGTCGGTAATGGGCTTGCCGTTCTTGTCGGCGTGCTTCCACTCGACTTCCTTCGGCACCAGGGCGTCGGCGATGACGCCCCCTTTCTTCTTCAGTTGCGCGAGATCCATGGCTACCCCTTAGGCGGTTTTCGGTACCCAGGCGGAGCCGCCCGAGCGCTGGATAGAAACCGCGGTGCTGACCACGGTGTTGGCGGCGAAGTCGAACGGGAAGTCAGCGACGTAACCCTGGAACAAGAACCAGGTGCGACTCGCTGGCAGCTCGAAGTCATCGCCATCTGCGTTCACTGTCGGCAGCGCGGTCGGCTTTCCTTCAGCATCCCGCGGGCCGTCGGACCAGCCCACCGCCCATTTCAAGGTGGTGTCACCATTCGCCTCTGACAGTTGATGCAGCCGGACATGGCTTGGGCTTTTCGGATCGGCGTTGATAGTCAGCGAAGCCTGGCCCGGAGTGCGAAGGCCCGGCTTGTAGGTGCGCTCGTCGGAGCTGAGGCAGGTATCCTCGATCTGCTCCTTGGGGGAGCCGCCGGGGTTGAAGGCGGTGGCGCACTCCACCTCCATCACGGTCATCGCGCCGGTACCAGAGGTAGGCGGTACCAGGGCAAAGACCTGGGTGCCTTGGGTCAAAATCGACATGGTGGTCTCCTGTCGGATAAAAGAAAGCCCGCACTGGGCGGGCTTGATGGATTCAGCGGGGGACTATCCAGTCCACGTCGAAGCTTCGGTGGAAGTCCTTGGTATCCGGGTCGCGGTCCGTAGCTCCCCAGCGGACGACATAGGCGCGCGGCTCGATCGCCGCACACAGCGCCTTGGTGACGGCCAGCACCGGTGCGCCAGTTGCGGCATACACGTCCAGCTGCAGGGTGAAGCTGTCGGCGTCGGGACGACCGGCCAGGTAGTTCTCGGGGCTGCCGGAAATCACGCTCCAGACGACATACGGCTTGGTCGGCTTCTCGGGGGCCAGGCCGAACGAGTAGAGCCGGCAATCAATGCCAGAGCCGATCAGCGCAGCCACTCTGGGGTCAGCCGAACAAACGGCGAAAATTGGCGCCTCCATGGGTTCCTCACAATGCCGCGTCGATTTCTTGCCCGAACACCTGCACGAAGCGCTCGGTCACGGCGTTGACGTTCGTGCAGAACGCCGGCCGCATGAACGGGGCCGGCGGGTTGTGTTTGGTGCCGAACTCCAGATAGCGCCAGTGCCGGGTGTCGCCGCCCGGGTTGCCGCTGGCGTCCTGGCTGTGCTGGTTCGAACTGGCGCCACCGCGAACACCGACCTTCATCACCACGCCGCCCTCGCGCCGCCCTTGGCGGGCCGATTCCTGGGTGATGATGTTCTTCCAGACCTTCTCGGCGGTTTCTGGATCATCCAGCGCCCGCGCCCGCGCCTTGGCGTCATCCCTGACGATGTTCATAGCCTGGCGGGTTGCCTTGCGCAAGGCGCCTCGGCGCAGCTTCGGCGCCAGGGCGGTCATCTTATCGGTGGCGGCCTTCAATCCCTGTAGGCGCACGCTGATCTGGTCAGCCATCTTTCGCCCCCTTGGAAACCAGGATCGTCAAGTACTCCAGCCCGGAGTTGGGGTCAGCCAGCGGCGGACCCTCGATGCTGTAAACCTCATCCCGATAAACGATGCGCATGGCAGGTAAGACACCGGGCCGGTACCTGATCACCATTCTCGCCGTGGCCTCGGACTGGGCGGCCTGGGCAGCTACCAGATCGCGGGCCGATAGCGGTTCGACACGCGCCGGACACTTAGGCCAGCGCGCCACCCACTGAGGTTCGCCGTATTCACCGGTAACCGGATCTCGGGGGATAGTCACCTCCTCGATGTCGATGCGGTGCCGGAGCTTTCCGGCCTGCATCACACACCCATCCGGATGCGGTAAGGCATCAGCAGGTGCTGGGACGCCAGCGGCAGCTCCACAGCGGTCGTTCCGGTGGCCACCTCCTCACGGTTGGCGAACAGATGGCCCAACTTCAGCAGGCAGGCAGACTGGATTGCGGGGTTGAGCACCATGCCGTAGGCAATGGCGTCTGCCTGGTCGTATGCGTCGGCCAGCGCCTGGCGGGCGTGCTCAAGCAGGCGGCAGCGCAGGGTGTGGTCCTGCTCCGCCTCGGCAGCCCCTGTCGCCGCAGCATTCGCGCTCTTGGCAGCCTGCAGCGCGCCGTGCACGCCCGCGCGGGCTGTGTCGAGCGCGACCTGATCCAGGTAAAAGCGGCGATTCAGGAACATCATCGCCGCCTCTTCCGCCGCATCAAGCTGTGCCTGCACCAACACCTGGTCCTCTGGCTCGGCCAGCAGGTGATGCATTGCCAAGTCGATGGCGATCACAGACATGGCTTACTCCTCGGCCTGCTCTGGCTCGCCGCCAGCGATCAGTCGCTCAGCTTCAGCGGCGGCCTCTTCCTGGGTTCCGGAAAAATCGCCAACCTGGTTGCCTTCAGCGTCAACCACGACGTACTTGCCTGCGCCCTTGTGCTTCGGCTTGAAGGAGGTGATTGGCTGAGCAATCGGCAAGGTGACGGCGCCCAAGCTGCCGGTGGTCAGCACGCCAGAGCCAACTGCGTCGTCCTGCGAAATGGTCAACACCGCCTCGCTTTCCGAGTCGTCCAGTTCGGCATAGCCCTTCTGGATCAACTGGCGCCCGTGCTGCTCGATGGTCTCGAAGGGCGTGCCCTCCACCAGCGTTTGGCCGCCCAGGTACAGAGGTTTCAGGGTTTTCAACTTCATGAATGCCTCCAGGGGCCGCACCTTGTGCGGCCCTCACATTGGGTTACGGAGTGACCGGGGCGGCGAACTCACCGAAGATGAACGCTTCCGGGCGCTTGACCGCCAGCGCAGCACGCTCTTCACAGCGGATCGAGATCAGGTTCTTCTCGAAGTCGTCGGCGTTCTCGGTCGAGATCACCACGTTGGCGTCCTCACGATCGAACAGCTGCGCGCCGGTCTGGAATGCGCCAGTCAGGAACTTGCCCAGGAAGGCGGCGACCTCGGTGGCCACCACCGGCAGCCCCCACAGCATGGGGCCGGCCAGGCCCAGCGGGTTGGCGAGGATGTAGCGGCCCAGCGTGTCCTTGGTCAGCTCGATCTTGGCCCAGTCCATGAAGTGCAGGACATGACCGGAAGCCGGCAGACGCGCCAGCTGGGCTTGCAGCATCGCCAGGCGGAGATCATCGATGCCCGACCGATTCTCTACATCGAACGCCGGGACGTATTTCGAGGCCTGGGGGACGATGCCGTGCAGGTGCACGCCAGTGCCGTCACCGAACAGGATCTCCTGCTCCTCGACGTACTTGAGGCCGTAGCGCATTTCGACGTCGATGGTCGAACCCAGCTGGGCGAAGTCGTCCAAGATCTGCTTGGAGGCCTTGAACATGTGAGCAATGGTCGACACCGCGGTGAGCTTCGACGCGAATTCGATGCTCGAGTACGGCTTGGGAGTGCCCTCGGCCACGACTTTGGCGGCGTTGGTGAAACCGGTCTGCTGCACCCAGAAGATCGCCGGGGCGGTGGTTCGACCCGGGGCGATCAGGTCGCGGATGAACAGCCGCTGCTTCGGCGCGGTGTCGATGCCGGGCAGGCGCTGAGGCTCGACGATGCCGGCGGGAACATCGGTGGACAGCAAGGCGGCGCTGACCGGAATGTTGACGCGCTTGCCGCCCTCGATGCTGGCCGCGAACTGTTTGAGCGCTTCGCTCTTGATCACCACGCCGCCGAGGCTGTCCTGGGGCTGCGGGGTGCCAGCCGAAGGCAGGCGCGCGAACTCCTGCTCGAGCTCGCCCAGCTGTGCTTTCAGTTGCTTCTCTGCCTCGGTCAGGCTGTTGAACTTGGTGGCCATCTCATCGACGGCGGCCTTGGTTTCTTCGGACAGGCTGCCGGCCTTCTTGGCCTCAGCCAGGGCGTTTTCGGCCTGCTTGCTGAAGTCGCTGGTCGCCTGCTTGAGTTCGGCGGAAACCTGCTTGAGCAGGTCAGCGGTGTTGTCTGCCATGGGATGTTCTCCGGTTACTTGAGGGCTGCTGCCGAGAACCGCGACATGGCGGCCTGTAGATCAGCAAAGTGGTTGGCCAGGTCGGCCGGGTTTTCGGCAGCGCTGCGCGTACCGGAGGGGGCAGCGCCAGGCGTACCCCCTTTGAGTTCTTGAATCAGGGCTCGGCGCTCGGAGCGAGGCATGCCCTGTTTGGCCAGGATCGTGTCCAGGCGTCGTGCCGCGACCTGCTGAGGCTCGCTGGCTTGCGGGTCTTCCTGTGCCGCATCCGATGGGAGCAGGCCGTCCGCGAATCCGGCCTCGACTGCCGAACTGCCGCCCATCCAGGTCTCTACGTCCATCAGGGCGCGCATTGCTGCGGCTTTATCGCCCGTCCTGACCGCGTAGATGTCCGCCAGGGTGGCGTCGATCTGGTCGAGGAAGTCAGCGACTTCGGTGAAGTCGTTTCGGTCGCCAGCGGCGATGGTCCAGGCGTTGTGGATCATCATGAAGCCGGCTCGGGCGATCTGGATTTCATCACCGGCCATAGCAATGAACGACGCAGCCGAGGCAGCCAGGCCAAGCACCTGGACGGTTACCTTGCCCTTGTGCTCGCGCAGCAGGTTGTAGATCGCCAGGCCCTCGAAGACATCGCCGCCTGGGCTGTTGATCTTCACGGTAATGTCTTTGTCGCCGATGCTGCGAAGTGCGGCACTGACGCGCTTGGCGGTAACGCCCTCGCCCGTCCACCAGTCCATGCCGATCGGGTCGTACATGGTGATGGTGGTGGAGTCGTCACCGGCTGCAGCCTTGATCGCTGGATTCCAGCGCTCCATGGCCTTTGGCAGGAGATCGGATTCGACGCGCGCGTGCGGCCGCACCGCCGGCGCTGCCGGTAGTGTCTTGAGAGTCATGGGTTACTCCAGGTCAGGCCGCTTTGAGCAGCGGCATCGATATCAGCGCGTGGGCCATCATGGGGCCGTCCGGGTTTCCGGACTCCAGGGCCTGGGAAGCCAGTTCGACGGCCTTGTTGATGGCCTCTTGGTCGTCGTTGTTGCGTGCCGAGACCAGCCGAAGCATGAATGCCGAGGCAGCCGGCGAGACACCTGCGCTCGGCTTCCCGAGCTGGTCCAATGGCACCAGTGCGGATTGGACCGTGTACGTATCGCCGCCCGGGATCGGTGGCAGGTTCTCCAAACGGCGCACCTCGTTGCGGGACATCCAACCGTTTTGCAGCGCCGTGTTGTACCAGGCCCCGCGGCCGGCGCTGTCCGCTCGCAGCAGACCTTCCACCGCAAACTCAGCGAAGTAGTCTTCGGCATCGGCCTCGCCAATCAGGCAGCGAGTGATCTCCTGCTCGATGTTAACCAGTAGCGGCCGCAGGCTGTTGGTGAGGAAGTGCAGGTTTTGCGCCTCAACCGACGCAGCCCAGCTGGACTGCTTGTCCATGTGGCCGACCATGAAGGGCGGCACGCGGAACCAACGGCACATTTCCTCGATCCCGAAAGACCTGGATTCCAGCATCTGCGCGGCCTCAGGGTTCATCGTGATGCCCTGGTACTTGAATCCTGCCTCCGCCACCATGATCTTGCCGGCGTTCTTCGAACCCATGAACGCCTGCATGCTGGCACGAAGCTGCTCGCGCTGCTGCGGCGTGATCTTGGCATCGCTGCTAAGGATGCCGGACGCCTGCATGCCCTGCGCGAACACCTTCGCCGCGGCCTCCTCGATCGCCATCGCCGAGCCGAAAATCTCGCGCCCGGTGGTGACCGGAAGCATCCCGCAAACCCCGTCCAGGCCAAAGCCGCGGATGTGCATCAGGCTCTTCTCGGGAATGTCGCGGTCCACGCCATTCTCGTTGTAGGTGTACTTTAAGCGCCCGTTGTCCTGCCGCTTCACCCTCATGGACTGGGGCAGAAGCGGCACCAGCGCGATGATCCGGCTGCCGATCATCTTCTTCTCGACGAACGCATTGCCTCGAAGGCAGATGCTCGCCACCACCAGCAGCATGAAGCGCTGCGGGGTCATCTCGGCGTTCGGGATGCGACAAAGCACGCGGAACAGCGGATGGTCTTTGGCAACCTCGCGTGATCCGTCGGGAAGGCGCCGGTACAGCTTGAGCGGCAGCGTGGAGACGGACTCGGACAGCAGCCTTACGCAAGCCCATACCGTGGACAACTGCATGGCCTTGTCGACCGATACGTGCTTTCCAGATGCAGAACTGCCGAACCACTCTTGCCAAAATGCGCCGTCCTTCAGGCCGATGGGCACCCCGAGCCAGTTTTGCAGCGCAGCCTTCACCCGGCCCGGTTTCTTGTCGGCCATCAGATTCCTACCATGATCGGGTTATCAAAGAAGCCCTGGAGATCACCAGAGCCTTCCGGGTTCAGCGCCATCAGCGAAACAGCATCGAAGGTCGACATCAGCGGGTCGATCTTCGCCGAGCCGCTGACCTGCTTGGTGATCGTGATGGCATTGCCTTGCGGGACGACACGGGCATTACCGACGCACCAGTTCATCAGCGCGCTGCCGCAGTGGACCAGCTCGCCCCCGGCCACTTTGCGCTCGGTCGTCTTGATCGCGCCGTTGAGCTTCCAGCCCTGCGAGATGGCCACGATCTGTTCCATGGTGATCCCGCGCTCTTGGGTGGTGAGCTCGTCGACGATGTCGCCGATACCGGCCGAGTCCACACCAATTGCCAGCTTCTCCGGCAGCAGGCTGCGGTCCCTGATGTCGCAGATGATGTCGGCTACCTGCTGGACATCATCACCTGGTCGATCAACGACGGTCAGATCGCCCGCCTTCTCGAAGTCCCTCAGCGCACTGGCGATATCCTTCCGCCGCTCGAACACGATGTTGTGCGCCCAGGCGTGCGCCCAGTGGAGCCATTGGCGAGTGAAGGGCTCGCGACCGAGCACAGTCAGGCCGAGCAAGTCGTCAAGGCCGCCTCCGTCGATCCCCACCGTGACCACTTCAGAGCGCTGCAGCAGGCTCTCCAGAGTCAGGCCAGCCTCGGCTCCAGCTTCCCAATGATCAGCACCCGCCCAGCGGTCAGACCGCAGGTCAAGCCCGATTTCGACGTTGAGGTGTTTCGCCAAGAAACCGCGAATTGCCCCCTCGCCCTCTGCCTGCGCCTCCTGATACTTCTGCTCGATCACCTCCTGATCGACAGAAAGCCCCCAGTTGGGGTTGGTCACATGGGCGTTTGCCAGGTCACGATGCTCGTTCCGCTCGATCATCTCTTTCGGGAACTCGTAGATCACCGGCAGGAAGCGCCGGTCCTCTATCTCCCCGTCACGCACTTTGCGCGCGTAGTCCAGCTTGGCCTTGAAGGCGCCGGCGGGCGGCTCATCAGACTGGGTGGTGCAGTAGAAAACGAACCCCTCTGGGCGTGACGCTAGGCCGCCGGTGGCCTCGACCAGCATCTTCGCCGACTTGGCCTGCTTACCGAACTCCCAGAGCTCGTCGATGAACACACCAGTCGCTTTCTTGCCAGTGACAGTGGCCGAGTCGGCCGCCACCACCTTCAGGTTTGCCTTGTTCAGGTTGTCGGTGACGATCCGGTTGTATTCCTGCACATGGAACCTGGCCTGCAGGTCTTCGTCCGCATCGATCATGTCTCGGATCGGTTTGAAGGCGTTGTCAGCCGCTTCCTTCGTCGGCGCCAGGATCAGGAACTCGCCAGAGGGTCGGGTGTTCAGGATCAGGGCCGTGAGCATGATGCCCGCGGCGATCGTCGACTTGCCGTTCTTCTTGCTGACCATCAGGAAGTAGTTGGTGATCAGCCTGCGGCCGGCGTCGGCGTCATACGCGCCGAAGAGCGCGGCCACAACGTCGAGCACCCAGCTGCGGCAGGTATCCCCCATCAGGGGGCTGCCGTCGGCATCAACCATTCGAAGGTTGCAGAACACATCGAGAGCATCTTCTGCCTGCTCGGGGAAGATGGGCTCCACCGGCACGAGTGCCTGGCCACGAACGATCCTGCTCTCCCAATCGGGGCACGCGGTAGTCCACTTCTTCATTTGACGGCCTTCAAGTGGCGCTCACGCAGCCCGAAGCGGTTGCCGCTGGCTCCCACCTTCGCCGCTTCTTCGAGCTTCTGTTCTTTTTTGCCCATGCCGGACTTCTTGCCGTGAAAGTACGGGAGCGCCGACTGGGCAGCATTGCGCCGATCAAAGATCTTGGCCTGGGGATCGTTCATCAGCGCCAGCAGCCAAACGAGCGGATCGTCGGTGTTGGGCAGGTCGACCAGGTCGCCCGACTCGTCACCCGCTGGGTCGGGCTCGAAAGCCTCTCGCTCTGGCTCCGGCTTAACATTTCGGGGCGCCTTTAACTTTTCCAGGGCGGCAACAACGTCAGGGTCTTTGGCGAGTCGAGAACCTGCTGCCGAAGCGCTGCCCGCCGCATAGCCTGCGGCTTCCGCCGCTTCGCGATTCGAGGCACCAGCAGCCTTTGACTCGACAAAACGGCGCTTTTTCGATGTTAACGCCATTAACAATAACCTCTGAAACGGGAAAAAAATTCACGCGTGCGGGGACGGGTGGTCTGGAAGCGAAAAGCCATGAACTCTCGACACACCCCTCCCCTTGGGATCGGGGTAAAGACGTGCCTCAACCCAATGAAGCACGCCACTGACGTGCATCAACCGATCTGGCCGGCGGCCTCCTCGGCGGCCTTCACCACGTCGTGACAATGCCGGCACAGGGTCTGCCAGTTGCCTCGGCTCCAGAACAGCTTCATGTCGCCCCTGTGCGGGACGATGTGGTCGACGACAGTGCCTGCGGTCACCCGCTCTTCATGCTGGCAGTACACGCACAGCGGGTTGGCCTGAAGCCATTCGGCCCGCGCCACTTGCCATTTGTACCCATAGCCACGCTGGGCAGCTGTCTCCTTCGCCGTTCGCCATGACTCCGGGTTGACCGTCGCCAGCCTTGATGGCTTCGCCTGCATCGGTGGCTTGAGGGATGTGAGCCTGGCCATCAGCTGCCACCGCGAATGGGCGCGCCGCTCAGGTAGGCTTGAGGCGCAGCATCAGGATCCAGGCCCTGGTCTTCTGCCAGCGCCTGGAGGAAGCTGGCCAGCAGCTCATTCGTCTTGGCCTGCTCGGCCAGGATCTGCTTGAAGATTGACAGGAACGCCTGCTCGTTCTTCTGGATCATCGCCATCTGCTCTGGCGTCACCTTGCACTCGGCCAGAGTCACCATCGAAGAGGGATTTGGCTCGCTCATACGCCACCTTTGTCCATTTGTTGAACCATTCGCGCCGGGCGGCGCATCCGGTGCAGCTCATCAGCCCTGCGCCTTGCGAGACAGGAACAGGTCGGAGTAGTTGCGAAGCTTCTCCACACCCATGAAGCCGACCATGCCGCCGGCGAAGGTGGCCATGCCCTGGGGCAGGCCCATCCATTCGAGCAGCGGCACCAGGGCCAGGGTGATGAGGCCGCACAGGGCTCCCTCCAAGAACATCTGTCGGCGGGTGCCGCCGCCATACACCACCCGAAGGACGGCGATGGCAACGGACAGGCCAGCGGCATACAGCTGCGGTTGGTGGGCAAGCACCCAAGCAATCAGGGCGGCCCACAGGCCGGGATCTTTCTCTGGCATATGGGCCATCTCGATTCCTCCCGTTACGGGGAGCGCAAATGAAAAGGCCCGCCGTTATAGCGAGCCTTGGAAAGCATGCGAACCGCACACACAAAAGATAACCCTAGGCGCATCTTTTCTCTGTACGAGTTATGCGCCTAGAGGTATAATTATCACATCAACCACACAAGGAGACGGAGGTGCAAAGCAGGCAGTTGATCAAGGAGCTTGAAGCAGCTGGATGGGTTCTAAAACGTGTCACCGGAAGCCACCACATCTTCAAACACCCTAACAACCCAAACTCGATACCAGTGCCACACCCGAAGAAAGACCTACCGATCGGTACGGTAAAGAGCATCAAGGAACGAGCCGGGTTGAAATAACTCGGCTTCACCCTTTGCACCTCTGTAGGAGAGAACCATGCAATACCCAATCTGCATCGAGTGGGGAGACGAGAACACTGCTACCGGCATTCAGATCCCCGATATCCCAGGCGCTGTAACCGCTGGCGACACCTTCGAGGAGGCCTACGCGGCGGCTGTCGAAGTGGCTCACATCATGCTGGAAGAGATCGCCGGCAGCGGCCAGGCCATTCCCATGCCGACCAGCGCGGCAGCACATCGGAACAATCCGGACTTCGCTGACATGGGCTGGGGCATGCTGGAGATCGACATCACTCCGTACCTGGGCAAGACCGAAAAGGTCAACGTCACTCTGCCGGGGTTCGTGATCCAGCAGATCGACCGGTATGTGCGAGACCACAACGTGAAAAGCCGCTCGTCTTTCCTTGCTGATGCTGCCATGGAAAAGCTAGGGCGCTAGAAGCAGAAAGCCCCGCGCTTGGCGGGGCTATCACATTCTCAGGCTACTTAACTTCCACTTCACCGAGCTTTGCCTCGTTGAACGGCACTGTTGTTGGCGCTGCAAACTTCCATGTCTCACCAGGGCCGATATCTTCCGCGGCGGCCATAGTGTTCCCCACCACATTACCCGCTTCGTCGTACAGCTTGAATTTCACAAAAACATGGGGAAGCGTGCCATTCGTGGTGTTTCGAGCAAGCCCCATGACAGCAGGGTAGCCAGCGGGCGCCTTCCCTGTGTGAAGGTCAGACACTTCCACTCGCCAGTCAGCGCTTGCGGTGGTGGACAGGAAAAACGCGGCTACAGCTACAATCTTGCGCATCGGAAGCTCTCTAGAATGTCATCGACTTCAATCTTGCCGATCAACTGCGCGATGTCAATATAGTGGCGACACAGAGTTGACGCGCAAGACCGAGGCTATCAAATGTAGGGGCTGGAAAGGTCAGAGGAACCTGACCTTAAGGTCACCTACAGGGCCTGAGGGAGCATTGTTTTCGAAATACTCATGACCCGCCCAGGTCAATTCGAAATTGTCCTCACCGATCTTGCCGTCAATGTCGGCTTCCCGCGCTACAAACCCAGCGGTCTCAAGCAAACGCAGATGGTAGTCAACCACAACCCAAGTTTGGTCTTCTGGCACCTCTTCGCTGATTGGATCGTTTTCGAACAGTTGGCGCAGTTCCTCACGATAGAGCCCGATGCCTTCGTGATCATTGCGCTCAATGAACCCAAGCAAACGCACAGCGAATTCGATGTTTCTTTTCACGTGTTCCTCCACTGAATCAACGAACGAAGGCAAAGCGCCATCATTGGTCCAATAGTAAGGGGAACTACGCAAACAAAAAACCCCGACGCAATGGCCGGGGTTCGTCTGTGTCGCGTTGCTTGCAAGCTGGACACGCTGCTATGAAAACAGGTGTTTATCCGCCCGCATAGGGGTTTTTACGCAGCCTCTCGGATTTCCTCAAGTGCGCAGTCGATCCAGGCAACGCCTGCTTTGATGATCTCCCGCGCCTTGCGCTCAGACATACCCGCGTCCCTTCCTACGCGCATGGCCGGGTGCTTTGACCCGTAGTAGGCCCATACGAAATCACCCATCTGCTGGTTGCGCTTCGTCAGCCTGGCAACCGCGCCGTCGATGATCAGGGCCAGGTCGTCAGTGATCACATGCTGCCGAGCCCCCCCTTCACTGGGCACGTTGTCACGCATGAGGGCGTAGAGCGGCGACACGTACCGGGGCACACCCATCTCACTCATTCGCCACCAGCCCCACTGCTCCAGCAGGTACTCGGTATCGCCCAATGCTTTGTCCACGTAAGTGCGTTTCTTCATGCAGCCCTCCGGGGCGTTGGGTCGGTATCTAGGCCGAACAGCTCGCACAGCAGCTTGTAGGCGTGTTTGTTCTTGGCGCCGCCCTGGATTATCCAGGCCTTGGCGAACTGCTCGAAGCCCTGGGCGGCCCGGGAGCCGTGCCAGTCGGCCACGATGTCCATCAGGGCTGCCGAGGCGATCCGGCCGTTGGTTTGGTCCAGCAACATGCGGTTGCCCTGCTTCAGAAACTGCCGCTCAACGGGGGTCAGGCTTTTGCGCGGCACGGCCGCTGTGACGTTACTCATGGCCATCTCCTGGCGTGAATTCTTGATTGCGCATCCTCCCTTGGGATGGATGCTGAGAGGTTCTGCAACCCGCGCCATCACTGGCCTCATGGGTAACAGACCCGGTTTCCTGTCCCGCATATGTCCCGCTGTGGATCGCGCTGAAACCCTGCTGATCGAGCTGCTGATGCCAGGCCTCCAGGGCGCGGCGCTTCAGGCCCTCGGCCGTGGTGTGGATGTAGGTGGCATCCAGATCCTTCATGGCGTGGTTCAGCAGCAGCTCGCCCACCATGTAGTCCACACCGAGGTCGGTCCAAGCTGTGCGGGCCACCTTGCGCAGGTCGTGGCTCGACCAGTCGCCCCGGGCCAGGTCGATGAACAGGGTGTTGGCCTTGCTCGGCCCCAGCGGGGCGCCGTGGCTACCCGGGAACAGCAGCGGGCCGGTGTAGCCTTGGGCTGCCTGTATGCTCTGGTAGCGGCGCAGCAGGGCGCAGGCCTGGTCGGTCAACGGCAGCGTGTGCTCGGCCTTCGTCTTCGTGTCGGCGGCCGGGATGAACCAGCGCCGCGCGTCGAGGTTGACGTTGCGCCAACGTGCCAGCCGGGTTTCGCCCAGCCGCGAGCCATGGCACAGCATCATCAGGGCCAGCATGCACCCCGCCGGCTCCACCTCGAAGCGCTCGGCCACCGCCGCCAGCAGGTCGGGCACATCGTCACCGCGAAGGCGCGCCGGCTTGGGCCTTATCCGCGTCCGCACGAAGTCCGTGAACTTCAGCGAGGCCATCGGATTGGTCGGCAGCAGATCCAGACGCAGGGCCTGGCGAAACGCTGCCGAGAGCACCCCGTAGACCGAGCGCACGAACGACAGGGCATAGCGCTCCTGCAGCGGCCACATCAGGCGCTGGTCGATCGCCTGCTTGTTGGTCTCAGTCAGCAGCAGGTCACCAAGGCGCGGCACCAGGTGGCGGTCCAGCGCCGACTTGGCACTGGCCTTACGCTTGGCAGACAGGCCCCGGTCACGGTTCATCCGGTCGCGGTACCACGCCAGCACATCGCCCACCGTGGCCCAGCTGGTGGTCGTGGACTTGGCGTCGGCATCGGTGGCCCGGCGCGCCAGGATCGCCGGCAGCGTGGCCAGCATGGTCTTGGTGTTGATACCGGGGTAATCGCCAGCCTTGCCCCAGCGACCGCGCACCACAACGTGCCAGGCGCCGCGGGATCGGTCCACAGTCGAGAAACGAAACCGCAGCTCTCGGTGCCGGGTGTCGCGCAGCTGGAAGACTTCGCCGGCGGCGTGCCGGCGGATCTCAGCATCACTGAGGGTGACAGTGAGGGTCTTGGTGCCGATCATGCATCCCTCCTTGGCCACAGGTTCAGGCCTTTCTGATCGCCAGCGTCGTAGCAGGCGCGTGCCTTCGCGTGCCGGTTGTTCCAGCTCTCCACGGCGATCCGCATTACATCCACCACCTGCAGGTCGTACAGGTGCTCGAACGTGCCCAGGGTCAGCGTGTCGATATTCGGCCCCTGTGCGCCGCAGTCGTGGCACCAGACGTGCGCCGAGACCATCGGGAACTCGTCAGCCGGGTCGAAGGTGTGCCCCTCGGCAATCTCGGTACCGGCTTCGTCCTTGGCGGTGATGCAGGGCGGACCTTCACAGAATGGGCAGGGCGCCATCTTGATTGGCTCGGTCACAGGTCAGCCCCCTTGTAGCGCTGGGCATAGGTGCCACGCCCCATCTCTACCTCCTCATCGCTTGGTGGGCGGCCTTGGAACGGCGCAAAACGCACGTATTCGCCCATGGCCTGCACCAGGCAGGTGCCCGGCTTTCCGTGGCGGCATTTGCCCACGATCAGCTCGGTGACGCCGTTCTGGCCCTCTTCGCTGTCCGGGTCGCGGTGCACCAGGATCACGGCGTCGGCGTCTTGCTCAATCTGCCCCGAGTCACGCAGGTCGCTCGGACGCGGGCGCTTACCGGGTCGATTGGCTGGGCCGCGGTTCAGCTGCGCCAGCACGATAACCGGCACGCCGAGCTCCTTTGCCAGGTTCTTCAGTGCCGTACTGATCCTGCCGACTTCCAGCGCGCGGTTCTGGCCACCTTCGGAAGCGATCAGGGTCAGGTAATCCACCACCAGCACATCCAAGCCCTCGCGCTTCTGGCACTGCCTGGCAATCGACCGGATACGCGTCATGGTCATCCCCGCCTGGTCGTTGACGAACAGCCTGGCCTTGCCAAGCAGGCCGACTGCGCTGGTGATCCTCGGCCAGTCGTCATCCTTCAGGGTCGTGCCGACATCAAGGCGCGAAAGGCTGACACCGCCCAAGGAGGCAATGCCCCGGGCGGTCAGTTCTTCCTTGGTCATCTCCATCGAAAACACCAGCCCAGAATGGCCGTGGCGGGTGGTGACATGCTGGGCGATCTGCAGGCCGAGAATGGTTTTACCGGACCCTGGTAACCCGGCGACCACGATCATGTGCCCAGGCCGCAGGCCACAGAGGATTGCATCCAGATCCTCCAAGCCAGTCGTAAGCCCACGGGAGACAGCACCGTTGAACCGAGCGTCGATCCCGTCAATTACCGCCGGTAGCACCTCGCTGATGCGGTAATACTCCGGTTCGCCGCTGTCGAGGTTGCGGAGGTCGGCGGTGGCCTGCTGGGCCAACGCAATGATTTCCTCAACGGGCTTGTCCTCGTGGGCGCTGCCACGGATGACCTCGGCCACCTCCACCACCCGCCGGAGCGTCGAGCGCTCAAGCACGGTATTGAGGTACGACTTCCAGTTCGCCGTGCTAGGCGTATTCTTGGCGATCGTGCCGGCGTAGAAGATCGTGCCTTCGCCGCTCGGCAGCGTCGGGTAGCGCGTGCCTACGGTTACGGCGTCGACGGCGTGGCCGGCGTCATGCGTGTTGCGGATCGCCTGGTACAGGGCGGCGTTTTCCAGATCGCTGAAGTCTTCGGTGGTCAACTTGCTGGTGATCTCGTCGAAGAGGCTGGCATCCAGCAGCAACGCGCCCAGCAGCGCGTGCTCCGCCTCGATGCTGAAGAGCTCCCTCATGCCACAGCCCTCATCGAGGGCCAGGTGAAGCCGACCATCTCACCGCCGTTCTGCCGCAGACGATCAAGCGCGCGGTCGCCGATGTAGGTCTTCAGGCCGTCTGGGCCGAGGTTCGAGATCAGCACGGTAGGTCGCACGGCCTGGTACCGGCGGTCGATGATGTTGTGCAGCAGCCCCAGCTCATACTCGCTGCCCTTCTGGCAACCGATCTCGTCGATCACCAGCAGGTCGAGGCCAGCAAGGTGCAACACCACGTCGTGGTCGGTATAGCCGGAGCCCGGCGTCATCGATGCACGGGCAATGCTTACGATGTCCCCGGCTGGGATGATCAGCGCCTCGCCACGGTCAGCAACAACCGTGCGGACGATCGCGCTGCCCAGGTGCGTTTTGCCGCAACCGACATTGCCGGTCAGCAGCAGGCACCGGCCGACTCGAAAGTTGGCGGGGAATTGGTCGGCATAGGCCTGGCATTTGGCCAGCGCCTTGCGCTGCGGGTCGCTGTCGGCGCGGTAGCTGTCGAAGGTAGCCTCGGCGAATCGCGGCGTGATACCGGCACCGATCAGCGCGGCCATGGTCTTTTCGGCCTTGTGCTGGGCATTGGCCAGAATGCTGGCCTCCGATTCGCGCGGAGCCATGTGCATGGCCTCCCATGCGCAGCGCTTGCAGCCGCGCGCCAGCATCGAGCCGTCCAGCTGCTCGACTTCGCTCATGTCGACCTGGCCATGCACGGCGCACTCGCCGGAGAAGATGCGCATGAAGGGGCGACGGTGGAACAGACTAGAAATTCGAACGGCCATCGTGGCTCTCCTGGTACATGTCATCGGTGTGGTGCGGGAGGTTGTTGAAAGCGCCGCCCTGTACGGGACCGCCGGCTGGCTGAAGAACGTCGTGCCAGCGCTCGCCGTTAATCCAGGTGGAGGCCATCGGGATGTACTGGCCAGCGTCCTTGGTCCAGTCACGCGAAACGCAATGGCGGCCCAGCGCGGCGATCATCACAGCCTGCAGTTCAGCGTCCGGATTGAGCTTGTTCCAGGCCTTGAGGGCGTCCTTGCGACTCTTCTTCTTCGGGAACAGCTTCCAGAACTGCTCGAATCCTTCCGCCACCGAAGTGCACGAAGGTTTAGGTTCCTTGACTGGTTCAGAAAGGTGACTGGTTCTGGGGGCAGCTGCCGCCCCACCCCCTGGGTTTTCTGCCGCCCCACCTAGGTTTTCTGCCGCCCCACCCCCTAGGGCAGCTGCCGCCCCACCCCAAAGATTCAGGTGAAACAGGTTTGACTGGTTCAGCTCTCCATTGCGTCGAAACTCCCGGCGTACCAGGCCGACTTTCTCCAGCTCACGAATGTGCGTTTTCACGGTCGAGCGCGCGATCTCGCATTGATCGGCAATGTGCTGATACGACGGCCAGCACTCGCCTTGGTCGCTGGCGTTGTCAGCCAGCTTGATCAGCACCAGCTTGCGCAGCGGGTTGCCGACCTTGGTCTTCATGGCCCTGACCATCAATTCCATGCTCATGGGTTCAGATCTCCAGCTCAGCGGTTACCCGCTTGATGAATTCGTCGTAGCTCTCGCTCATCACCAGCCCCTGATCTTCCAGTGCGGCCCGGTAGGCCTTCGCGCTCCCATAAAGCACCCAGCGCTCACGCTCTGGAAGGCCCCGAAAGCCGGAATAGCTTGGCCATGGCCCGTTGATGATCGTCGCGCCTGCGCGCTGTGTCGGTGCCCGGTTTGGGCTTGGCGTGGTCGTCATTGCAGCGTCTCCGAACTCGGGGCGTTGATCATGACCTCACTTACCAGCTTGTCCTGCAGCTCCGATCCAGCAAGGCTGGAAAGCCGGCTGATGAGCGTACGGAGCGCATTCATGGCATCCAGCGAATGGGCTTGTGCAAGATCGAGCTGGACCAACTGAGGGGAGTTGCCCTTGATGTTGTCGCTGACCCTGGTCGCGTAGTTGAAGGCGACTTGCGCCAGCGCCAGGTCGGACAGGCCGCTGAACGCAGTGGTCGGTAGTGGCTTTACTGGGGACGCGTGCACGGGAATGAGTAGGCGCGGCTGCTCGCCGGATAGAAGGCACCGCCGCTGCTCCTCCAGATGATCAGCGGATACCTCCTGCGCGGTGTGCCCGGTACGACGACGAAACAGCACAGCCAGAGCCATGCACGCCTCCATCAGGTTGGTATGGATATCGTCCCGAAGGTGGATCTCACCGCCTTCCTCCACGACCTCGACGGCATCGGCCGCGCGCTCGAAGCACATCAGGAGCAAGGCCGCGTCTCCGAACTTATCGAAATAGTCCTCGTCGATAACCACGACGCCTGGCGCCATCGGCAGATCAATTACATTGGTCATGGGCGCATCTTCCCAGTCAGGCGGAACCGGCCGTTGAAGTAGGGGTGGCTGGCCTGGCTTGCGTTGACCATCTCGCACTCGTCGACGAAGCGCTTGAACGCCGCGGTGACGAGGCTCTTCGTCCAGACCAGGTACTGCGAACCCTTGGCGTCCTCGTGGCCATTGCGGACCATGCCAGCGGAGTTGGGCTGATGCGGCCACTCCTTGAGCACGTAGTCCACGACGGCGCCCGATAGCCCATGACGCGCCAGCATCGCGGCCTTGATGCCGGTCAGCGACAGGCAGTTCTGCGGGCAGTGGTCCCAGACCATGGTCTGGCTCAGGTCGGCGACCTGGCGCTCGACCCGCTCGATGGCAACCTGCTGCTGGGACTGGCGACGCTCCAGATCCACCATCACCTGGGCGTGGGCAAGCGCTTGCTCAGCTGGCGTCAATGGGCGGGCTTGCTGCCCTTCCAGTTCATTCAGGCGAGCGAGTACACGCCGTCGAACACCCTTCGACTCACGCATGGCGACCAGCTTGCACTGATCGGCCGTGAGTCGAAGCCCTTCGCTCGGGCGCCCCGGACCATCCAGCTTTATTACGAAAGTTTCGTAAAATTCCCCGTCGAGCTCATCCTTGCATCGAGCGACGAAATCGTTGTGACGGACCGATCCTTCGCCAAACTCGGCTCGGGCCTCGTTGACCAGCGCCAGCAGCTCAGTGGTGTCCATGGTGGTGAAGACGGTAGGGGGCAGATTCATGCTGCACCTCCCGCGCCACGATCTCGGGAAGCAGCTTTTTGTGGCGCGGCGTGATCGTTGGCGATTTTCCTGAAGTCCTCAATTGCGCTATCAACACCGCTGAACCCAGTGTCATCAAGGAACTTGGCCAGGCCCGCGAGCGCCTCTACGTTGCGACCGCCGTCATGCAAATGGCTCAAGCGGATGGCGCTCGCCAGACCGGCGAGCCAGACGAGATGATCGCGGGCAGCCTGCAGCTGGAACTCTGCCTCGGCAGCCACGTCTGCAACCGTCGGCGAAGAAGTCATGGCTGCACCTTATCAAGGCGCATGCTGTACTCCCCGGCGCGTACAATTGCGCCGATAGTTTCCGCCAGGAAGCTCAAGGCCCTCACCTCGGCGCAGTATGTGAGCTCCCCGTCATTGATGTCGTCGTAGAGGCGGTCACAGAGCTGCTTGATGCCATCAGCAAGGTCAGCCGCCAAATAGAGTCCATCGGTGACCTTTACGCCCTCACCGATCTTGAACAGGGGGCTTCCATCTGATGCGGCGTTGCCGAACTCCAATTCACGGAGGCTTGGCAGTTGCGCCGGTGATGGTCCAGTGGTATTTTCCATTTTCATCGTTTTGTCCCTTCTGTAGACAAAGTGGTACCCATGCCACCAGGTGCGAACTGGTAGCGACTCAAAGGCTCAGCTAAGGCTGGGCTTTTTTGTGCCCGGTGTTTTCATCACCATCGCACAAAGCCCAGAAGTGCAACCCCAGGCTCCTGGGGCGTTCTGATCTACCCCGGGCGGGGCATTTGAATTAACGAACGCACGCGCATATCACGACTCCTGAAAATGTAACCATTTCCTAAATAGTGTCCGCGGGGTGCGCCCAATAACGATTAACCGGACAGTTCAAAGTGTGAAACAGGCCGAACTGACGACCTTTTGTATTTTTTTGTCGCAAAACTGCAAACCTCCACGCGATTCCGCGCATGCGCGGAAATTCCGCATGCGGAAACACCCCATCGGGTGCCCAGATGGCATTAGGCAATGAGCTGAAATTCAGCGCATTGCTGGACAGTGCTAAACCCACCTGCAAATTCATGCAGCACCACGTGTGATGCTGGATGGGCATACAGAGCCAACTGGCCCAGGTGCACCGGCGGAGTTTTTGGCAGATGATTCACCTACCTTGTGGCGAGCTTCGACTTGAGCAATCAGAGGGCACAGGGAAGCGGCGCTCACAGCGCCTCCGGTGGCGAGTTCGGCAAGAAATGCCTTTTCAGCGCTGATCTTCACGGCCCCAGACAGCCAATACGAAACGGTGGCCTGGGACACGCCCAGCGCCTTCGCAGTCAATGCCTGTGTACCGAAATGGTTTATCAGCTTGCTGATTGAACGAGCCATCGAAGGGGTCTCTGATAAGTCAATTTATATGCTGCACAGAAGCAAACTTCTTTGCAAGCAGATAAGTATCTTTATAGGATCAGCGGATGAATCTCTCACTACGAATCAAGGCTGCAAGAAGCCACGCGAACCTCACCCAGAGCCAGCTCGCCGAGAAGGTGGGGATAGCCCAGACCGCGATCAGCCAGCTTGAATCCGGTAAGACCCAGCGCTCCACCTACCTCTTCCAGATCGCAGAAGCGTGTGGCGTTTCAGCCACCTGGCTGGTGACTGGCATGGGAGGGATGCTGATTTCAGATGCGCAGCCCCACGACGCTGATATGGAGCGCCAGTTCAAAGAGGGCTACGAGGAGGGATTCAATGAGGTGAATTCCGCGGGCGTTGCCGCAGGTCTTGACCCGATCAGCTTGTGGGATGATGACACTCCTCTCGACGATGACGAGGTAGAGATCCCATTTCTTCGAGAAGTCGAATTGTCTGCAGGAAGCGGTCGCACAGTGATTGAAAGAAGCTCCACTGCAAAGCTCAGATTCGGGAAACGATCGCTGCGCGCACACAACGTCCAGTTCGACCAGGCCGTCTGCGTGGTCGTGTCGGGAAACTCCATGGAGCCGGTTCTGCCCGATGGGAGTACGGTTGGCGTGAACGTCGGGCAAACGCAAATTGTCGACGGGAAAATGTACGCCATCAAACATGATGGTCAGCTGCGGGTGAAGGTCTTGTATCGCGTGCCTGGAGGTGGGGTGCGCTTCCGAAGCTTCAACCAAAGCGAGCACCCTGACGAAACCTACACTGCCGAGGAGATGGCCGAGAAGTCCATCGAGATCATCGGTCGCGTCTTCTGGGGCGCTTCGTTTTACTAGCCTACAAATCACACTCTGAAGCCCGGTGATCCCGGGCTTTTTTGTGCCCGCCGATCCGAAAAATCAACGTACTGATAAAAAATATAAGTGAAACGCTTGCGCTCGAATATCAATCTGCTTATATTTTGATTCATCAGCTTACACACGGAGGTGCCAAATGCAGAACGTAATCAGCTTCAGGGGCATGGAAGGCAATGTCGGCATTCTCGCCACCCAAGAACTGAAGGCGGCGCTTGGCATCTGCTGCGGACTTGGCAATAAAGAAATCGCCAGGGAACTTGACTGCTCCCCCGCGACAATCAAGAAATCAATCGAGCGAATCTTCTACAAGCTCGGCATTAGCAGCCGTTCTGCGGTTCCGACCGAGCTTTTCTATCGGGGGATCGCGCGAAAGCTCTCCATGATCATGTGCGTAGCCCTTGTCGGGCAGTCAGCAATGGACGATGAACACCTTCTTCGGGTACGCCGAGGCGGAAACGGTGGAGAACGCAAGATTGAAACCCGTATGGCAACCCGGCGTGCCGAGTGCGCCTTGGCGGTGGCATAACGCTGCCAGCCTGACCTGATCCACCCCTGACCTTTGCGAAAGCCAACAAACGCGGCGGGCCACCGCTCGCCCTGGAGAAAGTGATGAATCTACACCCTATGCGCACCCTGACGCTGTTGATCTACCTCACCAGCGCCGCCCTCTACCTGGCGGCCAGCGTGTTGGTCCTGCGCATCATTGCGCCAGCGATGGTCAGCAGCGAGTCGGACGCCCTGGTTGCGCTCGGTTTCATCCTGATTGCCGTCTGGCTGATAGCGTCCATCACCATTGCTCATTACCTGATCACCAAGCGCCGCGCCCCTGCGGCAACTACCCAGGAGGAAAATCCATGAAGCGTGTAATCGCTGCTGCATCGCTGTGCCTTCTCGCCGCCCTCGGCGGCTGCTCCAAGGTTCCCGCCGGCAACGTAGGAGTTATCGTCAACCTGTACGGCTCGGACAAGGGCGTTGAACTGAAGGAAGTCGGTACCGGGCGCTACTGGGTCGGCCTCAACGAGGAGCTGTACCTCTTCCCCACCTTCACCCAGACCGAGACCTGGTCCGGCGAGGAGACCATCTCGTTCCAGACGGTTGAGGGCATGAAGGTCGGCGGCGATGTCGGGATAACTTACTCGGTTGCGCCGGACAAGGTGACCACCTTGTTCCAGAAGTACCGCGCCGGCATCGACGAAATCACCAACAAGTTCTTGCGCAACATGGTCCGCGATGCCTTCAACGATGTGGCCTCGAAGCTTCCAGTGGAGAGCGTGTACGGCGCCGGCAAGGCCGACTTGCTGGTTGCAGTAGAGCAGCGTGTCCGCGCCCAGGTTGAACAGATCGGCATCAACCTCGAACGCATTTACTACGCCTCCGACCTGTCCCTGCCCCCACAAGTGACGGCCAGCCTCAACGCCAAAATCCAGGCCACCCAGATGGCCGAGCAGCGCCGCAACGAGGTTGCCCAGGCCAAGGCTGAAGCAGACAAGGAGCGAGCCCGTGCCCAGGGCGAAGCCGACGCAAAGCTGCTGATCGCACAAGCTGACGCCAAGGCCATCGAGGTTCGCGCCCAGGCCCTTCGCTCCAACCCCGACGTTGTGACTCTGAACGCCGTAGAGAAGTGGGACGGCAAATTGCCGACCTACACCGGCGGCCAGGCCCCTCTCCCATTCATCGGCGTCAAGTAACCAGACCAGGGGCGGCAGAAGCCGCCCCAACAAGGAGTGTGCACATGTTGATCCTGACCCGTCGCGTAAGCGAGTCCCTCCGCATCAACGCGGACATCACCGTCACCCTGCTAGGCATTCAAGGAATGCAGGCGCGAATCGGCGTCGAGGCCCCGGCCGGCGTACCGGTCCACCGCCAGGAAATCTTCGACAAGATCCAGGCCGAGGGAGGCAAGTTGCCGGCGACCATGCCCGACGCCATCACCGACCCCGTGGATTTGTTCATCAAGCTGAACCCGTCCGGCCTGGCCGAGGAGCACCTGATCAAGTGCGGCGACAGCTTCGAAGATGCCTGCACCCGCGCCCATTACAAGGTGTTTCTCGCCGGTTTCAAAGCCGCGCAAGGTGGTCAGCATGCTGTCGCCTGATCGCATCACCCTCGTGCTGGGCGCCAGCGAGGTAGCGCCTCTGTCGAGCATCCTAACCTTCGCCAAGCCTGGACAGCTGGCGTCGGCTGGGCGCGGCCTGGCCATGATCGTAAGTATCAGCGAGGGCGATCTGCAGGCCAAGCTGGCCGAGCGGGAGGATCAGCTGCAAGAGGCCGATACGCTGTTGCGGGAAGCGATCGCCTACATCAACGACGACCTGGTCAACGTCGAATACCGCGACACACTGCTTGCCCGCATCGACAAGCTCCGTGATCGCGACCAGGCAGAGCAAACGGAAAAGCCTCGGGAGCAGCAGCCATGAGCCAGGCCTGCCTGCTCCTGATGCTGTGGGATGCCCTGCAGCAGCGCGACACCACCTTCGGGCAAGTGCTGGACCTGTCTGCCGCTTGCGGCCTGGACGGGCGGCGCGTGCTGGCCGACCACTTTCGGGGGTTGTCGTGATAGATCAGCGTGAAAACCAAAACCTGACGCGTCAGGCGGGGTAAGACAATGCGCTACATGACCGTCAGAAAGTTCGCCAGCGAGTCTGGCTACACCGAGGACGCGATCCGCTCAAAGATCCGCGACGGGATCTGGCGGCTGGGTGAAATTTGGCTAAAAGCGCCGGATGGCCGGACGCTTATTGACATGGAAGGATATGAATCATGGGTAGAGGCGGGAGCGGGGTCAGGGCAGTCTCAGACTCGAGCATCGAGATCACGTTCATGTTCCGGGGTGTTAGGTGCCGCGAGCGCGTCTCGCTCAAGCCCACCGCCACTAATCTGAAAAAGGCCCAGCAGCACAAGGCGGCGATTGAGCATGCCATAGCCCAGGGGACGTTCGACTATGCCGTCACGTTCCCTGGCTCTCCCCGGGCCGCCAAGTTCGCACCGGAAACCAGCCAAGAGACGGTTGGCGGCTACCTGACCAGGTGGCTGGATGCCAAGAAGAAGCATATTTCCAGCAGCACCTTCGAAGGCTATCGAAAGATTGTCGAGCTGCGACTCGTTCCTGCCCTGGGCCACCATCTTGTACTAGATCTCAAGCGGAAGATGATAAAGGAGTGGCTGGACAAGGTGCAGGTCGGCAACAAGACGCTGAGCAACATCCAGAGTTGCCTGCGGTCGGCCCTGAACGATGCGGTCGACGAGGAGCTGCTGGATACGAATCCGCTGGCAGGCTGGACATACGCCCGGAAGGAAGCACCGCCGAAAGAGGATGACGTGGATCCGTTCACGCCTGAAGAACAGCAGGCGATTCTGGCCGCCTTGAGCGGACAGGCTAGGAATATGGTCCAGTTCGCGCTGTGGACAGGACTCCGGACAAGTGAGCTGGTCGCGCTGGATTGGGGAGATGTGGACTGGGTCCGAGGGGAAGTGATGATCAGCCGGGCAATGACCCAGGCTGCAGGTGGAGAGGCTGAGGTGACGAAGACTGCTGCCGGCCGGCGATCGGTGAAGCTGCTGCGCCCCGCTCTTGATGCGCTAACAGCGCAGAAGGTGCATACGTTCCTGGCTGATGCAGAGGTGTTCCAGAACCCGCGGACGCTTGAGCGCTGGGCCGGAGACCAGCCGATCCGCAAAACCATGTGGCATCCTGCAATGAAGAAGGCCGGTATTCGGTACAGGCGGCCATACCAGACCCGGCATACCTACGCGTCGATGATGCTTTCGGCCGGCGAGCATCCGATGTGGGTTGCGAAGCAAATGGGACACAGCGACTGGACGATGATTGCGCGGGTATATGGGCGCTGGATGCCGCACGCAGATAGCAATGCTGGAAGCAAAGCAGAATCTGTCTGGCTCGGAACATCTAGGGAAACTCCGAACAAGTTGCTCATCAGTCGGAAATGGGCGGCTTAGGGATGCCGAAAAGCCCGCTTTTCAGTCGCTGATTATTGGATAACCAAGGCAAAGCCTTGGTTATCCGGACTCACGGGCGCA